>CAVKLO010000021.1:0-5350 GCA_963656985.1 Bulleidia sp.
TTCCTCATAAAACAAGTCCGGTGTCTTTTCCGGATCCGGCGGTCATCAAGTGATTCCTAAAAAAAAACTCCCGCAGCTTTCGTTGCGGGAGTATCCTAAGTTCATACACTTTCTAACTCGGAAGTTCACACAGATTCCCGCTCTTACCTTTTGTCAAAGTAAAAGTAAAAATAAAAGGAATATGCGTAAACACTGTTCATACCTTAAATTCTTTCAGATGCAAAGCTATATTTTTTTAATATATTTGCAAAAATTATTAATAATAATTTATGAGCAAAATCAGCATCTGTCGCAGAATCAGCGAGTTACAAGACCTCCTTCCCCGAAACAGAAAGATTTTCGCCATTATCGATAACAATCTGAAAGATTATTACCGATTCTTCGATAATTGCTACATAATAGAAACCCCGACGGGTGAAAAGTTAAAGACTATAAGCACGGTGGAAACTCTCGCCGGCCGTCTTCTGGAAGCGGGGGCCGACAGAAGCAGCTTCATCCTCGGTGTCGGAGGGGGCATCACCGGCGACATCACCGGCTTTCTCGCCTCCATCTACAGGCGCGGAGTGGACTTCGCCCTCGTACCGACCACCCTGCTGTCGATGTGCGACGCCTCGATAGGCGGCAAAAACGGGGTCAACTTTCTCAGTTTCAAGAATATGCTCGGAACGATCCGCGAGCCATCGCAGGTCCTCGTCTGTCCGGAGTTCCTGCGGAGCCTTCCTGTAAGGGAATTGCGCGGCGGGAGCGCGGAAGTGCTGAAAACATTCATAATATATGATGCGGCATACTACGCCAAGGCCGTGAGCCTCTTCAGCCGCATCGCCACCGAAGGCATTGAGAGTGAAAGCATTATGGAGTCTCTCGTGGACATAGTCGGCAGATGCGCATCATACAAGCAGGCGGTCGTCGGACGCGACCTGTACGAGAAAGGCGAACGGCGACTGCTGAACCTCGGGCACAGCTTCGCGCACGCCATCGAGAGCTGCCGGCTGTCTGAAACAGGACGGGCCGCAAGCGGCCAATCAACCTCTCTCCAGCGGGGTGAGGACGCAAGCGGTCTGTCTCCTGTCTCGCACGGTGAGGCTGTCGCAGTCGGACTCGTGCTCGCGGCCCGGGCCTCCGCCATCCTCCACGAGGCGGACCCCGGGCTGGAAACGCAGATAAGAGAAGACCTCCGAAGCTGCGCTCTTCCCTACGGCCTCGAAGGTCTCTGTCTCGATAAAGAGGTGATGCTCAGAGCGATGCTGCGCGACAAGAAAGTCGAAGGCGACCGCATCCATCTCATCCTCCCGCGCCGGATAGGCGAAGTCATCGACCTGCCTTATCCGGTCTCGAAACTCGGAGCGCTGATGGAAGTCTGATCCGGCAGAGTATCGGCAGTGCCTCCGCAGTACCCGGGCAGCGTCTCGACGGTTGTATCCCACTTCCGCCGGGCGGATAACTCTTCTCAGTCCGGATACTCCACCTGCAGGTCGTAATCCCAATAAGGGAAGTACAGGTTTCCGCCCTTCCACTCGACCTCTCCGCGCTGGAAATCGACCGTCTCGCTGCGCGGATACTTCTTCTGCGGCACGAGGGCGCGGCCGTAATCGCAGTTCACGGTCATCCTGTAGGAATCCATCCCTCCGAAGTAGATGTCTCCTCCGAACGACTGGTCCACAGGAACCCAGCCGAAATCATCCAGCCATATTTCGCTCCAGTCGTGCAGGTTCACCGAACCCGGATGCATCATAAACCCGCTCTGGAAACGGGCCGGAATCCCGGCGCTGCGACAGAGGGTTATGAACAGCAGGCTCACCTGGCCGCAGTCTCCGTGACCGCTGCCCAGAACGTACATAGGGATGTTATCTATGGTGGAGTACTCTCGGGCGGAAGCCCAAGGGAACGAAGCATCTATCCACTCATAGAACGCGCGGGCCATTGCTGCCTTGTCAGTAAGGCCCCGTGAAAGCGAGTCGCGAAGGGCGAGAATCTCCGGAGTGAAGACAATATGCTTTTCCCTCTCTCCGAGATAGTTCTCCGGAGCGTTCAGGGCGCTGAGGCCCTCTTCAGAAGCCGGAACCGCCGGCTCTGAAATACCCGCCGGATACCACTCCGAAGATGCCGTGTATTCGAATTCTTCGTAAAAAACGGTCTTGCATCCCGCCGCAGCCTTCGCTTCCATATAGAGAGTGGAATGAGCACAGCCGTCACCCGAGAAGACCAGATCGGCGCAAGCCCTGTCCTCCGTGCGGAATTCATTCCTCACCGTATCTCCGGCATCCACGATCCGCCATCCTGCGGCGATGAACTTCACGTCCGTCTGCCTCGGAACGTCGCTGCGCGGGAAAGGCAGCCAGCAGCGGAGCGTTTCGCCGGCGGGAGCCGCGTCAGAGTCCACCGTAAGCGTATAGCGAACCCGCATACGCACCGGCAGACCTATATTCTCTCCCCCCGCCATCACGTCGCCTGCCAGAGTAGAAATCTGGCGCAAGCCGAGAGCATAGTGGGGCGAGAGCTCCGGACCGTCCGCAATCAGCTTGATTTCAGAGCATTTGCCATCGATGCGGAAGAGGTTCGGCGCGGCGTTGCGGAAATACCTGAGCTCTCCTCCGCTCTCCATCGCCTCCAGTTTCCCGGACTCCGTCCAATCCCTTATCTCCTCCTCGCTCACATCCGGTATGTACCTCTGTATGTATGTCTTGACATCCTCGACGCTTCTGCAGAAATCCACGCCTATCCTGTACTGCAGGTCATCCTCCCAGCTGTACTTCTGTACCTTGTCACTCCGGCAGGACACCGCCGCCAGAGATAGCGCGAGCGCTAAAACTCCCGATAATTTATTCCTCTTCATCTCGTATTTCAGATTTCGGTAAAGATACTGACTTCTCTCGAATGGACATCGGGATTCCGAACTTTTTTCACACTTATCTTATGCTGAAACGCACTTTGGCAAGGACAGATAAGGGGCGCATCCTGTATATGGATGACCAGACCGTATTCGTACTGAATATGACTTTGCCATAATATCGGGCGTTCAGCAGATTATTTCCTTCGATAATATACTCCATTCGTTTCCGTGAGAATGAAAAAGAGGCATTGACGAAAAACATATTGCGGGACTCGCTCTCCACAGCGCTGTTGTAATAATGACTGGCGCTGAAGCCGGCGACACACTGCTTGCCAAGCAGCAGGTCTGCGCCTAATCTTTGACTTAATGTGTGAATGGACGGAATGGCGCTGTTCCCGGAGAGATGAGTGCCATATCCCGCATATGTGCCATTATACGAAACAAGGACTGACATCGAAATCCGGGAGCTTACATCCAGTCCGGCAGACCAGCTGTCGCTTAGTCCTTTCATCCATTGCTCCTGCCTGTAGTATTCACGCCAGGAGCGCGAATATGAAGCTTCCGTCTTTATGGTCGTCGCTATGCCGTTAAAACGCTTGTCGGTTCCGACATTCACTGAAATACCCGAGCCGTCGTTGGGCTCATAGATGAAAACGGTCCTGCTGAGTATCCCGTCATAATGGATTCCGTATGTGCCCTCATAGGAGTTGTGATATCCCGAGACCTTGGCGTTCAGGAACAACGAATGGACAACGTCGGAATAAGACAGGTCACAGGCTATGACTGATGAGCGCGATTTGTTCAAAACCCCTCCCATAGATGTGATGTTGCGATAGTTGCGCATAATGTACCCTCCATACATCCGATATAGGCCCGAAAGGCTTTGGAAATGTTGGGCCGAGAGTCTCATAGTGACATAATTCCGCAGCTTCCACTTGAGGGACAGACTGGGACTGAAGCACGGAGTCGTCTCTTTTTCATTCCGTCCTCCCGGTATATCATCCATATTCGTATGTGCCAACCTGAAAGGAAGCGACAAATCAAGATTAAAGCGGCGGTCGGGACTGTAGCTGACCGAGGGGTGCAATTCTCCTTCAAACCGGCGCCAACGGATGTCGTTCCGGAGAGAATCAGCTTCTCCCAGCCGAGACATAAGGCGTTCGATGTCCACATTCAAATGACAGGAGAGTCCGAAAATCCAATTCTTATAATGAAAGGAAGTCGCGGCGGAGTTTGTGGAGTATAGTTTTCCGGACCTGACGCTCTGAAAGAGGTCTTCTCCGACTCGAAGAATGTCCGGATATGGATTGGGATCAATATGTAAGCACGAGTTGCGCTGACCGAGATATGTGTTGGAATAAGCGCTTAACATCCATTTGTTGAAACGGCGGTTGAGACTTAGTCTGTTCTGGACTTTTGTCAGAGGAAGGGTGGCGTGTTGAACGATTTCTCCGGAATCATTCCGAATGCTTCCGAGGTCTTCTTTTTTTTCCGCATCGAACGATATCTTGTCCTCGAGATATATTTCCCGGGTATTCGCCCGATACAGTATATCCGTATGCAGATTGTCTTTGGCGTTGTTTGAAGATATGTCCTCGACTACGGAAAACGACGGCTCTCCGTCCAGATAATACGTCGTATTGCTTGAAGAAGACGACTCTTGCCTGTCGTGGACATAATAGGCATCGATTGTCAGTTCTCTGCCGTCCCCCAATTTGACGATTCCGTTGGCAGATGACGAATGAATATCGTTTTTTAGCCAAGTTCTCGGGTCCACAGGAGGGGAGGACGGAGTGATTATCCCAATCAATTCGGGCATTTCCAGACCGGAACCGGATACTGAAGCAAGCTCCTTGGAAACATCATCACCTGTATTGTTTGTCTTGTATGTCAAGATGGTCTGGTAATTTTTTGTGAAAAGCATAGGCGTAAGCTGCACATCCCACATAAACGGCTTATAGCCGACTCCCGCTTCCACACGCCCGTTCCAAGTACCTTTCGCACCTTCCTTCAATTTCAAGTTCAGCGCGGCCCGGTCTGACAGCACCCAACCTTCCAATACCTTTTTGGGCTGATGGTTTTCATATATTTCAACTGCGGCGATATCTGAGGCCTGAATATTGTTGGTGGCGATACCGTAACGGTCGTCCAGCATATCAAGGTTTTCTATATAAAAACGGTTGATGGCCGTACCGTTATATTTGATGGTTCCATTCCCGGAAACCTCCAGACCCGGCATTTTCCTCAAAACGTCGCCGATGCTATGGTCAGCCCGCTCACGAAACTGTTCGACATAGTATGTCAATGTATCGCCATCCCTCTTTATTGGACTTGACTGTATCGTGGCCTCCCGTATCTGAAGGGCCTTCTGTTTGACACTGAAGTTCAAATTGCGATGCCCTTTCGGAATCAATCCGGTTATGGACTCGATGTTAAATCCCGATACATTGATCTGCAAGGTATCCAGTGAAGATTCAGCGGCAAGTGAATACTTCCCCTCCACATCAGATAAGGTATAGC
>CAVKLO010000021.1:5360-11555 GCA_963656985.1 Bulleidia sp.
AGCGGGTTTGGGGATTAGTCAAAAAAATGTTCACTCCCTCCAGCCTTTCATTCGTCACTGCGTTGCGGACGATGCCGTTTATCATATATTGAGCACAGACGGGTGACTCCGCAATCGCGCAGCAAAAGACAAGGGCGGTCAATATTCGTTTCATATGCATCTCAGGCTATTGGGCATTGGATGGAGGATAAACTGTTGCTGAACGGCTATTTCATCAGCCATCCAACCATTCATCACCATAAACGATGTCAACAGTTCAATCCGCTCCCGCATATGTTTACTCAACTTCCATAGGGAAATAGGGATGCATATAATTATCCGGTGTAAATATTGAATAGTCATTAGCACCATTATTCCTGCCAATATGGCTCCCTATCATATAACCTTTCTCTCTGTCACTGTTTTGGATGGGGGAGCTATAATGCTCGCGCTCTACTCGTCTGAACACATCTCTTTTTAACCTCTGTAGTGTTATCCCGATCGGAATGTCGATGCTTTCTTCGGTTCTTTCGATTCCGATGCAAGAGAATGAATAATAAAGCTCCTCGTCTTCTGCCTTCATTATCAGCCCCGGAAGACCTGCAAATTTCCACAGCCCACAATCAACGGGGATTTCTGGGCAGAACCACACGGTCCAATTTCTGCCGGCATAACTGGTCTCGGCTTTCTGGCATAAATAGCCGAGAATCTGAAGTGTTTCGTCCCGGATTTCCCAATTAAATGTCGGCTGGCCCTCTTCATATACGATAGCATAGTCTTTTTTCAATGGTATGGCATGATAATTCGCGACTCTCTTCTCTTTCAAGTCCCGATATACAAACCAATTGATAATGTCCTTATAATCCATAGGGCGTCCATATTCTATGGCTTCATCTATTGAAACAGTGTTCTGCATAGATTGGCACCAGAAATAATAGCCGAATGAATGGATGATTCTTTCCCCTACAAGGACAACAGCGCGATCCTTCGCATACTTTCTCACACCAAGAGTATCAACCACCAGACCAACGTCATAAGTTACTCTCAAGCAAGCATTATCCAAAGCCTTTACCTTCTTAAGATGCCAGGGCGAGAAGTGAGGCCACGGTTCGCGGTAAACACCGCTGTATAGCGTGAATTGACTACTTTGAAGGGCCTCATTCAATGTCCACTCCCTAAAAGTCTGCCCACATAAACAGGTCAAGTTCAAGAGACATACTATAAGTAATAATAATTTCTTCATATGATACATTAAATCTGTCGGGAACTTCTATTCCCGACAGAAATCATACGGGAAGGCCTTATGAGGCCGTGCAATTAATCTGGTTTGCACCATACAATTTGTGAAGGATGTTGGCAGCCTCAATGGCAGAGTCTGCTTCAATCTCTACAGTCGGGCCAATCAGCTCAGGCTCACCCTGTTCATCCTGATTAATCATCATAACCACTTTGCATTGCCATTTGGCGTCTCCCCTGATGGAGGAGAGTTGTTTCTTTGAGAGAATTTGTGCTTCCATAACTCAGAATATTTGTTTAAGTCTTTTGGCAAAGTTATACAATTAAAATGAGCATTACTATCAAGGGGGATAAAAAAGTTCTTACAGAGGCTTTTCGGGATTTATTGATAATCAAAGATTTAACAAACGGGAAAGAATAATAACCTTACACGTTTGTTTCACCCCTCGATTATAAGCCTACAAATAAGGGATAAGGACTTCTTTATGATACCACGCTCGCCTTCTACTCCCGAGCCATCTTCCAGCCATCCACTGATTCGGCCTATAATCGACCGCTCTTCTTTATTTCTTTCGGCATAAGATTAACAGACATATCATTAAATAAATAAAAAATAATATCTTTGCATACTATATGATGTGTTGACTATGACTAAAAATACAATGGGGACTCGATTGCCCCGAAAATTGGAGCAGAAGATGTCGATTGTGGGAGAGCAGATAAAACTGGCCCGGTTGCGGAGGAATCTGAGTGTGGTTCAGGTGGCGGAACGTGCCACCTGCTCTCCGCTGACCGTGTCCAGAATAGAGAAGGGCGCACCTACGGTGGCTATCGGAATATACTTGCGGGTGTTGTACGCTTTGCAGCTTGACGATGATATCTTATGGCTGG
Organism: Bulleidia sp.; assembly: GCA_963656985.1. Classification (GTDB taxonomy): domain Bacteria; phylum Bacteroidota; class Bacteroidia; order Bacteroidales; family UBA932; genus Cryptobacteroides. The sequence goes on from CAVKLO010000021.1 coordinate 7,467, forward strand.
CAAAAGAAGACACGTTGGGGAAAGCTTTGCAGGATTTGAACCTTAAAACAAGGAAACGGGCCTCAAAAAAGGAATAAACGATGAAAACACTATATGTTTACGCAGATTTCGATTGGCTGAAGGAAACAGAACTTGTCGGAGAGCTAGGCTATGAGTCCCTTCGAGGTTCAGACAGCTATTGCTTCACATTCAGCGACGGATGGTTGAAAAAACACGGAGACCTGTTTTTGAGCGATGATCTGAATTACTATCCGGGACATCAGTACACGCAAGCGGGAAAAGATATATTCGGATGCTTCTCTGATGCGTTGCCTGACCGTTGGGGGCGGACACTGTTGCTGAGGCGTGAACAGCTCGCGGCGATTGAAGAGAATCGGCCGGTACGGAAACTTTCTTCTTTCGACTTTTTGACCGGCATCGATGACTTTTCCCGAATGGGAGCTTTCCGGTTCAAAGAGTCAAAAGAGGGGGGATTTATATATGCGAGCGAGTCTCTTAAAATCCCGCCTCTGGCGAATATCAGAGAGTTGGTCGCAGCCTGTGCGGAAATCGAGAAAAGCGAAGACGCTGATGTCCTCCCTGCCAGAAAATGGATTGCCCAACTTGTACAGCCTGGCTCTTCTCTGGGTGGAGCAAGGCCAAAAGCCAGTGTGACAGATACGGACAAAACACTTTATATAGCAAAGTTCCCTTCCGGAAAGGATAATTATGATGTGGGACTTTGGGAGCATTTCTGTCACCTTCTCGCAACAGAAGCCGGCATCAATGCCGCGAAAACCAAAGTGCTGACAACAGGAGACAAATATCACACGCTGCTCTCCCTGCGCTTTGACAGAACCAAAGGAGGGAAACGTGTTCATTTTGCTTCTGCAATGACCTTATTGGGACTCAACGATGGCGACAACGCGGCCACAGGACACGGTTATCCGGACATAGTCGATTTCATTATCCGGAATTGTACGAACGTGGAAGAGAATCTTCAGGAACTCTATCGTCGCGTGGCATTCAACATCTGCATCGGCAACAGCGATGACCATTTCCGCAATCACGGTTTTCTATTGACCGCGAGAGGCTGGACACTGTCTCCGGCATACGATATGAACCCCACCCTGAACGAGTATCAAAGCCTGCTCGTTTCAGCGACATCCAACAAAGCGGAGATCGGTGTTTTGCTTGATGCCTGCGAAGATTATATGCTCAGGCGGAACACAGCCGAAAGAATCATATCTGAAGTGAGAGGAACAGTAAAAGAATGGAGGGTGTCGGCCGCGCGTTCAGGTATTCCCAAGAGAGAAACGGATATATTCGCCGGAGTGCTGGATAAACGGTGCAAGTAATGATGGCTACCGGACATCATAGTGATGAATACTTCACTATGACATCACGCTCACCTTCTACTCCCGAGACATCTTCCAGCCGTCCACGGTGTGGGTCTGCGAGGAGAAGTTGATGCCGAGCTTTATTATCTGCTTCCCGCTGGCGAGGAAAGGCTTGTCGTAGCCTTTCTCCTCTATCTGCCGGAGAGCTGGCTGAGCGAATTGAGAAAACCACCCGTACAAAAACTGATCCCAGGCTCCGGCAAGCGGGAACGCAAATACTTGCAAATACCGAAATAATAATATATCTTGCGAAGTGTCATATCATCACTTTACTGAAACTTGATTTATGAAACGCCTCGCTGTTATGCTGCTTTTGATCATGGGTCTTGCCGCGCCCGGGAGGGTCGCGGCTCAGACTATGGCGGAAGATATGCAGTCCTGCTTCGAAAGATGGAGATACAGGTTTTCAGAGCAGGGGCGCAAGGCCTGGAAACCCGAATTCACCGTCCGATACTATGCGGGGTTCGTCACGGAAGGTCCCTTCATCACCGTAGGAGTACGGCTGGACGGGAAAAGGACACTGGGCGCGGCACTCTGGAAAGGCTACACCTATGTCGACGCCGTCCCGGGCCATTACGATTCGATTTTCACCGGCCTATACACGCGCAGGTATTTCCATCTCGGGAAAAGGGACATCATAGCCTTCTACAGCGACCTGACAGTCGGAGGCGGATATATTTATAACGTTTCAGGAGGATGGATTTATGAAGACCCGGTGACCGGCTTGACCTATGAGGATCGGATGCCTGTGGAAAAAGGCGAACTGTACCTTGCCCTCGCTTGGCAGCCCGGCATCAGACTGCGCTTCGGACGCAATATACACATCTTCCTCGGCCCCACCATATCCAACTACACCCTCGGCCTCCACCTCGGCTTCGGCTTTTAGTGATTCCTAAAAAATAACTTAGCCGTCATCTTGAAAAAAACGGGCGGCTCAAAAAAGCCGCCCGCTCATTCGGAAAAACCGGATTATACGTCTGTGCTATTTCTCCAGATGGAGAATCATCTCGAAAGTGGCCGTGGCGTTCCAGAGAGGCAGCAGGTCGGAGACCTTGGAAATGCCGAGCAGGCCGAAGCCCATAGTGATGTACATTCCGTTTTCGCCTTTCTTCAGCTCGTCCACTATGGCGTCAAGCTTGGTCGGGTCCGCGAGCAGAGCCTTGACGAGAGGGTCGAGGGATTCTTTATCCAGATATATGTCCAGCGCTCCGTCAGTCAGCGTGTACTTGAGGTCCACGCCCTCGTTGATGATTCCGGCGGCGATTGCGGCAAGTTCGATCACATTCACGCCGTAATCGGCAAGCCTGGCCAGTTTAGACAGGTCGAAGGAAACAGGCTTACCCTGACTCGCGGCTATCTCCGCCGCGTTCGGAACCACATAGAGACCGTCCGGGCCGATGTACCAGAAAGCGTAATTTGCCGCCGGAGAAGAGATCCAGTCGTTTGCGCCATCTTTAGCGTGGGTCGTAGGCGGGTAGGAAGCGGTCTTGGCCTCCCGATCGATCTTCGGAGAGTACATTCCGACCTTCTCAGGGGTATAATACTCGGCGGTGATATTGCCGTTCTCGAGGAAGCTCACCTTGTTCAGGGCGTCAGCCACCAGCATTCCTCCCCACATATTGGCGAGAGCGGAAACATTGGCAAGTTTCTTATTCTGAGCCTCGTCAGCGACCTTCCACTTGAGCTCAAACGGTCCCGGGAGAGGAGTCTGGCCGTTTTCCATCAGACCGGCATCCCTTTTAAGAGTCCAGGTACCGGCCAGAGCCGCATTCTTGACTTTGATTTCGGCCTCAAGGCTTATCTTGCCTTCTGCTGTGATGTTGCCGTTCACGTAGAGATCATATACTCCCTGGACTTCCGAGCTGCGCGGAAGAACGACCGACGGGTGAGTGAGAGATGTCGAGCAGGAGAAATCGAAAGAAGTGTCATCGACCTTGCTCAGAGCGGCCGGCGCGGAAACCGAAGCATAGCCGGGCACAAGATTTTCCATCACAAGCTGCCCCTCGGTCTTGCTGACAGCGGTAATCTGGACACTTCCGCCGGTTACGGCTACACCGTTTACGGTGGCGGTCACGGCACCGGATGCGACATCGATCTTATCGTAAGGGATGTTTTTCCACGAATTGTCCTCCTTCTGGCAAGACACTGCAAAACTCAGGGATGCAATAAGCGCTATCGCGCCCAATGTTCTGATTTTCATAATTCTGTTTCTTAAGATAATACTATTTCTTTTCAAAAACCCTGCAAAGTAACAGCAAAATCCCCGAACCGCCAAATCCTTAAACGTATAAAGGATAGTCCGCAGCGGCTGTCCTCTGATACAAAGGTCGTCATAAGAGAGAGGGTGACTGCAAGTCAAGACCTGCAGTCCCCCCCCGTCAATCGATAAAACCCCTTATGAGAGTCTCTTTTCGAGACGGCTGCGGATCGCGGCGATGAAATCTGCGGAATTCTTCACCACAGGGGTGACTCCCTCCATCAGATTCGCGAGGTCCTTGGTGACGATACCCTCGTTCAGAGTGTCGAAGCAGGCCGCCTCAAGCTGGTCAGCGTAATTCATAAGCTCCGGGATGGCATCCATCTCTCCCCTCTTGCGGAAAGCTCCGCTCCAGGCGAAAATCGTCGCGATAGGGTTCGTGGAAGTCTCCTCGCCCGCCAGATACTTGTAGTAGTGGCGTGTAACGGTGCCGTGAGCAGCCTCGTACTCGTA
>CAVKLO010000022.1:0-11548 GCA_963656985.1 Bulleidia sp.
GCAGCTCCGGACGGCTGAGGTTGTCGATGATGGGCTTGTCGTATTCGTCTATCAGTATGACGACCTGGCGGCCGGTTTTCCTGCAGGCGGACTCTATAATGCTCTTCAGACGTGAATCACAGGCGGAGCTTGAGACATCGACATCGAATTCTTCCTCCATCCTCCGCAGCTGTATGTTGAGAATGTCCGGGAGAGCATCGGCCGTGGAATAATCTTTTCCGCCGAAATCGAAATGCAACACCGGGTACTCCGTCCACTCATTCTCCAGCGAGGCGATTGCCAGCCCCTCGAAAAGCTCCTTTTTCCCCTTGAAGTACGCCTCCATAGTGGAGACGAGCAGGCTCTTGCCGAACCTGCGGGGACGGCTCAGGAAATAGTATTTCCCTGTGGACGCGAGAGCATAAATCTGTGCGGTCTTGTCCACATAGACGTATCCGCCTTCGCGGATGTCCGAAAAAGTCTGAATTCCGATAGGATAAAGCATAGGACCCTGACGAATTGATTCTCCGACAAAATTAGGAATTTAATCCGTACAGAACAACACGCGCCGCGCATCAAATAACGTCCGTTCCGGTAAAGATGAGGCATCGGTCTGCGCAAGTGTCTTGCTCCGGGCGCTAGCCTTGAAGAGAATATTATCCAATTTGGATAATCCAAACCGAATAATTATCTTCGAGGGCAGCAAGCAGGTCATAATGAACGAGATGTTCCAGTCACCGGCACGCCCGTTCTACAAAAGTGCCGATCCGCTGGAACTGAGAGCGATAGCTATGAATATCTATTCCGAATTCGTATCTAAGCAGTTCGGCGGGTACGGCAAGCGTATTGAAACATCTGTGGCCGAGTATGTCTACAATCTATTCTGCGGCTACACATTCTATATGCAGCGGACATTCAACGAGGCTTTCGCTTCAGTCCCGAAAGGAGGCGAGTGCAGTATGCAGACCGTTTATGACGCACTGGACGACATCCTTATGATGAATGAAGTGCAATTTTCCGAGATATTCTCGACTCTCAGCGAAAATCAGAAGAGAGTTTTGGCGGCCATCGCAGCGGAAGCAGCTTATTTTTTCATCATCACTGAAGTCATATCCGCGATGCCGAATTCTGCTATTCTAAGCCTTTACCTCCTCCGCCTCATCTTTCAGATGGCATCGCTTCTGACCGAATCGGGGATGGATGATTTTTTATATGTCCCCGTCTCCCCCGAGGCGGAGGAAAGCGTCATCATATCTTCGGTTTTCTCCACCTCGTATGAAGAACCCCATTGAGTTCCGTCCGAATATTTGCCGGTCAGAGTCTTGCCGGTCAGAGTCCAGGTCCCCGAATATTTGCGGTATCTGCCTGTTCCGAGCATCTGGTACATCTCGAAAGTCCCTCCTGACACAAAAGAAATATACACGTCCACCGTCTGGTCACCTATGGAGGCGGCTCTGGTTTCCAACGCCACCAGATTCCACTCTCCGGCAATGTCCAGCGGCTTTTCTTTCTTGCCGCAGGAAACGGAAATCAGCAGAACGGCTAAAGCCGATGCGAGTGTCTTTATCTTCATCATAACCATCCTCCGTTGCTTGATTTGATTTTTCTTGAGATGATAGAGATGTCCTGAGACACCCTCATCCCACCTATCGAATCATCTCCGCCGAGTTCAGAGCCTCCGCCCACAGCAGTGATGCGGACTTTGCAGGCTCCGGTCTTCGTCGGATGGATGACAAGCTTGCCGTATTTCATATACGGCTGCGTATCCAGCCCCAGAGATTCTGCCCCGTTACCCAGAACCTCCACTCCCAGATAAGTCAGATTGATGGAGGCTGTCCCGAAATAGGAAGATATGTCCACAAACTGCTCTTCCCCGGCCTTCACGACTATGCTCGGTATCCCCTCGATTTTCATCATAAGTTTCCAAGCATCTATTGACCCTTCTCCCATCTGATTGCGATAATTATACAGCTCCAGAGTCTTTCCGTTCAGCAGAGTTTTCGTGCCCACGGCATTGAGTCTGGTTTCGAAATCATTTGTGGAAGTGACTATCATCTGCTTGAACTCGTCGAGACTGTATGTGTGACCGAGTTTAAGCGCGTATGAGAGAGCCAGCGCGGCTATTCCGGACACGTGCGGGCAGGCCATCGACGTGCCCTGCATATACGCATAGTCAGCTTTCGAGATTTCACTCGGGACAGTGGACAGGATCATACTTGTTCCCGAGACTCCTCCCGAAGAAGATCGATGATAGTACTCGCCGCCGGGGGCCACGACATTGCATCCCGGGCCGTAATTCGTATAATATGCCGGCAGATAATCCGGGCCGAACGCGGACACGCTTATGACATCCGCGAGAGCGCCGGGATATGTGGCATAGGGCAGCGCATCGTTGCCGGAGGCGAAGATGGCGATTCCGCCGCTCACCGCCTTGTTATTCTGCCGGGACTCGAAATAGCGCAAGGCTTCATATTCGACTCCGCAGTATTTCTTGTATGAACCGTCGGACTTGAAGGCCCCGCCGGTATATCCGAATGAGCAGGAGATGATGGAAGCTCCATTGTCGGCGGCGTATTTGATGGCCCTCGCCGTAGCGGAAGCCGTACCTCCTCCGTTGCCGCTATAGATCTGGCAGGACATAATCTTGACTCCATCTCCGTTGCCGCTACCTCCGGCCACGCCGGAAATCCCGACCCCGTTATTGTTCACTGCCGCTATCACGCCCGCGCAATGCGTCCCGTGCCCGGTATCGCCTTCCTTATCCCAAGAAAGCTCCCCTTCGGCGTCCACGAAATTGTAGCCGTGCTTCCCGTTCGCGTCCGTCCACATATTGGCCGAGAGGTCAGGATGAGTATATTTCACACCTTCATCCACGACCGCGACAATGATTGAATTGTCACCGGCTGTCAGAGAAGACCAGACATCATAGACATTGATGTCAGCACCGGCATAGCAGTCCTGGGAGACAGTCTTCTTGCCGCCGTTCTTATAATTCCACTGGTCGCCCAGATACGGGTCGTTGAAAAGTGTGCCTGTAGCTCTCGTTGCAGGTTCGTAAGGTCTCTCATAAGGATAGGAGATGCCGTCCGAAGCCTTCTCGAAGAGCATATCGTATTCGACAAGACTTACCGCAGACAGCTTCGAAGCACTCTCCGCGATTTTCTCCACGGCCGCTCCCGCGTCCAATCCCGCCTTGTACCACTTCTCAAGTCCGAACTCCATTTCGCTAGCCTCGTTTCCAGGCACGGACTCGAACAGACGTTCGAGGCTGACGATGCCGCAGGCCTTCAACGAATCCATTACGACCTCGTCAGGCACCGACTCGAAGGAGAGCAGCAGGGAAGTTCCATCCGAATTTTCGGACGAGTTTATAATCTTGTGTGAACAGTCCGGAATCACAGCTGCTGGGGTCTCCTGACGGAGATTTTCCACGGAGCATCCGAAGAGCAGGAAGAGGCCGGCAAGCGGCAAGACCAAGGTATTATTCCTCATCGGGGTTGAACTTGAAATTAATTTTTATTAACCGACACAGAGGTCCGGCATTTTGCTGCCGGACCTCCGCATCAGTCAGTAATAACTTATTTGAGGGATATGAGCTCTGAAGAGAGCTTCATATCTTTTCTTGATTTCGGAAGACGGACTGCGTTTGTGGCAACGGTCCTGACAGGAACACTGACGCCTTCCCATTCCGCCTCGATGCCTGCAGGGCGGAAGAGATTTTCAGGAGCGCAGCTCTCGAGAGCTTTGCGGATGGCCTCCTTACCGTCCAGACCTATAGCGGTTGCGGTCGCAAGAGCTTTCTTTATTCGGGCAAGTCTGGCTTCAGCCGCCTTCGGGGCGAGTCCGTTGTCATCCTTTGCCGGGTCAACGAGCAAGTAATCGTAATATGCAGCGAAAATGTACTGCGCATCCACATCGGAATTATAGAAGCCGTAGCCACTGAAGTTATAGCTGGAATAGTACTTCGATGTGGAAACTATGGCGTAGTAGCCATCGAGAACAGGGATGCCGTAGGTGACATACGTGGCGTTATAGAAATTGCCGTTCCCAAGAGCGAAGGCATATGTTTCCGTTTTCCCGTCCACGGTTGTCTCAGCCGCATTGTAGAAACATCCGGCATAAAGGTCGAATTCCATCGTGTCATCCACTTTTGCCTCCACACAGGCAGGACCGCCGAGACCCTGGATCGTGATATACTCGTCAGTGTACCCATAATCGTCAGGACCCTCGTCAGGAGTGGCGGAGTCGGCGATGACTGCTTTCCCGAGATACTCTCTCATCCCGAGCTTGCCGTAGGCGTCGATGCCGTAAAGGTTATAGGTGCCATACAGAACGGACGCGCTCTTAGGTTCGAACTCATCGGCATAGCTCGCGTAACTGTACTTCATATAGACCGGGAGAGGGTCGCCATTCGTGGTGGCGGAGGCGGAAACGATGGTGCTTTCGTACCCGTTGCTTGCCCAGACGAGCAGATAATAGGTGGTTCCCGGACTCAACTTGGTGGCGATGTCGGTCACGCCATTGTCGTTGATTTCCGCCAGAACGGAACCGGAAACACTCTTGCTTTCTTTCAAGTCTTTTACACAGGCTTGCACGTCACTCATATCGACCTGTGAATAGATGCCGACTTTGACATCCTTGAGGTCCTTTCCGTAGATGTAGTATTCGAGGCTGTTCTCGGAAGTATAGCCTTCCGGCGTGTACTTGTCGGTCGCGGCGATACCGCAGTTGATGTTCACCGGAACCTCATCGCCCTTCGCAACATAATCGAACTCGACGCTTGCCGACTCGTGAGCCTTGCCCGAGGCATCGAATGTCACCGCCACCAATGTGTAAACTCCTGTTTTCTCGAGAGTTACTCCGATGGCATTCTCGCCTTCCACCGGGACATATTCAGAGACGTTGGTTTCGGATCCGTCAGTTATACCCGCGACCTTATTGGAAATCTGGGTGGTGCTGAGAGTGCCGTCATAGACAGCGTATTTGACCTTGGCCACATCCGCTCCGAGCGTAAGTGCCAATGGCATCACTCCCTCTGAGGTCTCACCGGAACGAAGCTTGATGGAATAGTCAACCCTTGTATATCCGGCGGCGATACCTACCACATCAAACTTATCAGGAGTCCATCCGCCTACGCCAGGCACATAATACCTCAGGTTGAAATAGAAACCTCCATTGCCGTCATAATAAGACTGTGGATAAGTTTCTCCATTATTATTATAGAAGTCATCCGGGCCGGTCCAACTGCTTTCTGCATAGCCGCCATCGGTGATAAAGAACTCATACCAGCCGTAAACATAGACATACCCGTATGTGGAATGAGTGAACATCACCTGCTTAGGAACGTTAATCTTATTGGTCTTCGAATCCCAGGTGAACTCGAAATCATTTCCGTTGCCCCAGATTCCTCCTTTGCATTTACTGCCATCGCTGTAGGTGTAGTCACAAGTTTCCGAGCCTTCAATCTTGCAGTAACGAAGCCCGTTAACCTCGTAATACTTGATGTGCACATCGTGCTCCTCGCCCCACCATCCTTCGGTGAAGGTCACCAGTGAGGATTTACCGTCAGGCCCTGCAAAATCATTCCACGACACACGCAATACTGAATAGTCGATAGCTATGGGATTGCTGTTGTACTTGGAGGCATACTGCGGATCCTGAATCTCAAAACTGGCTTTATAAGTCGTGCCTTCGGCAGCACCGGGGAACGAGAGTGAGAAAGTCGTCTCGGACTGCCCGTTCTCGAACTGTACGGGAGTCATCGTGAAAATTCCGTCCTCGGAATACGTAGCCACCACAGGCACGGTAATGGCACCGTCAGTATTGGTGCGCTTCACCGTGAATGTCGCTACGGGATCCTGCGTCGGATCGAGAGTGTGAGAGCCTGCAGCTTCCTGTGCGGGGAAATATACGCCGTAGCATCCGGCGACATCTCCCTCCGCCCACTCGTAAGGCTCATTCTCCTGACAGGAGAAAAGAACTGTGGAGACAGCCGTAAGACAGAACAGTGTCCTAAATATCTTTTTCATAATGTAATATCTTTTAAATTAGTCTGTTACGCCATCGCGAAGAGAAGGGTTCTGACCCATTACAGGGAGCTGTCCGTCGGTATTGTCGACAATGCCGAAGTTGGTGTCCATCTCGCCCTGAGGGAATCTCATAAGAAGCCATCCGTCGTCAGCCGCCATATTGAAGCAGAACGCGCTCGGCTGGTTTGTGCTGCTTTCGTTATCGTGGAAACGCACCATAGGCTTGTTCAGACGCTTGGTGTCATAGATGCCGAAGCCTTCGCCCCAGAGTTCGACACGGCGCTGGAACCAGATTTCGTCAGCAAGAGAAAGCCCTCTCTTATCCACTGTGTAGTCCGGCTCCCTGTAAGTCTTGACGAAGTTGGAGAGGATTTCTATGGCCTTGGACTCGTTGCCGCTCTTGGCATAGCCTTCCGCCTGGATGAGAATCATCTCCTCTACTCTCATAAGAGGGGAATCCTCGTCATTAGTCTGTGTCCCTATGGTGTTGCAGCCGAATTTGACATTGGTGTAAGGAAGGAAAGCCATCTTTACATCATCAATCTCAAGATTGGCGACATCGCCCTTGGCTGCGCCGTCCACGAGCCAGGTCAGGCCGTCGAGAAGCGGAGATTCGAGATTCTCATCCACCCACCATCCCTTGCGGACATCACCTGCGGAGATCTTGTCATAGAGAAGCTTGTTGATTAATGTATAACACTGACAGGCCGCAGAGTACGAGTTGCCCGAGAATGAACGGAGCCAGGATGACGAAGTCGCGTAAGCTCCTATCTGCGCAAGGTCCGTGGTCATATCGTAACCCCAGATCCAGTTATGCTCGCTGATGTCCATAAACGAGGGCTTCGAGACTTCAGCGATGGAAGCCGGAGTATAGCCCTGGGCCGCTTTCTCTGCATCGGCTGCTGCAGCAGCATAGTTGGCCATATTCAGATTGGCGCGGGCGCGCAGACCATAGGCCACGTTCTGGTCGATATTGGCTTTCGTCTGTCTTGCATAACCCGCGAGATTCTCCACCGCATAGTCGAGGTCTGACATAATCAGTTCATAGACTTCCTTGACTGTTGCGCGAGGATTATTGGTGAAATCCACCGTGGACTCCGTGACGATAGGGACGCAAGGCTTGTCGCCCGCCGTGGTGTAGCTGAACTGGAATGCCGGGGCCAGCTGCATATAGGCATAGGCCCGTAGTGCTCTCGCCTGGGCGATCATATATATTGCGCTCTGTTCGGTCACGTCTTCCGGATATGAGGACACGAAAGTGTTAACGTCCGCGATCAGCTTATAAGGAGCACGGTAGCGGATGTACGGATTACGGTAGTCCGCGTTTCTGGAGGAGTACTCTCCGCAGACGGAGAACCAGTTGTAGCCGGAGTCGGCTATAATCGCATCCGCACTTTCGAGGTCATTGCAGAAGCCCATCATCAGGAATCCCCAGTCATCCGGTTTATTATAGCCCATAGAGTAAGGCTTTCCGATCTGCGTGAACAGCCCGGTAAAGGAAGCGGTGGCGCGGGTAGGAGCGATGACGTTGGTCTCCTTTACCTGGGATGCGAGCATCGTGCCGCTTTCAGGCACGATATCATCCATATCGGTACAAGCGGCGGACGCGAGCCCTGCGAATGCCAGATAGAAGATTTTGCTGTATTTCATATTCCTTGTCTCTTTAAATGTTAGAACGTAAGAGTTATACCGCCTGTGATGTTACGCAGGGTGCTGTAGGCGCCGCTGTTGAGGCCGGAACCCGAGGTGTAGCTTCCCAGACCCATCGAATAGCGTGGGTCCACGCCCTTGCGGGCGGAGAAGACTGCAAGGTTTTCACCCGCGACGTAGATTCTCAAGCCGGCGAGTCCGATTTTGCCGACTATCTTGGAAGGGAAGGTGTATCCGAGGGTGACATTGTTGATGCTGAGATAGTTGGAACTGATCATAAAACGGTCGACTGCCGTCTGGGCCACCTGTACATCTCCATCGAGACGAGGGACATCCGTATCAGGGTTCTCCGGAGTCCAGGCCTTGAGGGCATCCTTATGCCAGGCCTGTCCCGCCGAACTCTGAGTATGCATCAATGCCTGATAAGTTCCGTCATAGTATCTGCCGCCGAGCTGATAAGAGAACTGTACTGAGAAGTCGAAACCGAAAGCGTTGACCCCTGTTCCGAAACCGCCGTAGAGCTTAGGAAGCACGCTTCCGATCTCATATTGGGTGGCCTTGCTGAAGACGGAGGTAGTACCTGTCACGGTCTCTCCGTTTTCATCTTCATAGTCATAGTAGTAGAGCGCCTTGCCGTTCTCCTTGTCCACGCCGGCGTACTTGCGCATATAGGCTTCATAGAGGGAGCCGCCCACCTTGTAGATGTAGTTGCTTCCCTTGATGCCTTCCTCGGATACGCTTTCATCAAGCGACAGAATCTCGTTCTTGTAGTGGCTGAGGTTGATGTTCCAGGTCCAGTCGATGTTCCTTGTCTTGATGATCGAGCCGTCGAGTGTGAGCTCATAACCCTTGTTCATAATGGAACCTACATTGACCGGGATGTAACCGGTAGGGTTGCCTGCGGAAAGAGGAACGTCCTTGGAATAGAGCAGGTCTTCCGTCTTGCGAGCGAATACTTCGAAATTACCATTGAGACGTCCGCCGAAAATCTCGAATTCAGTACCTACATTGAACGACTTGGAGGTTTCCCAGGTAAGTTCCTCGTTGCCCTTGTACGAGAGAGAGATAGAATATGCTCCCGTCTCCTCGTTATAGGAGTGCGTGTACTGGTCTGCATAAGGATAGAGGCCTCCGAGGTTGTCGTTACCCTGCATACCGTAGCTGACTTTGAGCTTCAGAAGGTTGACCCAGCTTATGCCGCTCATAAAGCTTTCCCTGTTCAGAAGCCAGGCTCCGCCCACTGACCAGAAGTCGCCCCAGCGATGTCCCTTCGCGAAACGCGAGGACGCGTCGCGACGGTATGATGCGCTGGCGAAATACTTTCCGTCATAGTCATATTGTACTCTGCCGAGGAACCCCTGTGTCATATACCTGTTCGTGTAGGAAGACAGGGACTTGTTCTTGGTTCCGTCGGCATTGCCGAGCTCTCCTACAATGGGATTGAACAGATGGTCATTATAACCCGAAAGGTATTGGGACTTCCTGTTGTACTGTTCGTAGCCCGCGAGGATGTCGAGGCTGTGCGCATCCCCGAACCCCGTCTTGTAATTCGCGAGATACTGCTGGTTGGTCGTGAACATTCTGCTGTGCAATACCGATGTCGCACCGTCTACTCCACTGCCGGAACCGAACTGGCTGTAGAGATAGGTGGCTCTGGTGTTGTCGGAGGTGAAGCCGAGATTGGCCGAAAGTGTGAGGCCTTTCACCGGGGTGAGGACGACTCCCCACTTGCCGGTAAGAACGTCCGCGAGAGAGTTGTAGTCGTCATTCTCGTTGTTGCGCACGGCGTTTCCGACGAAGCTCGGACGTGTGAAGTTCGTCTGGTTCGCGTCATAGACGGTTCTGCCGCCTTCTGTCATAATGTTACCCTCGGCATCACGCACATAGAGCGGATAGATAGGGGCGATATTGTTCACTATGTAGAAGATGTTTCCCGAGGAGCCGAACGTGCTTGAGTATGAAGCTATCTGCGAATCAGACTGCGAGAAGCTCATATTGGTGATCATTCTGAACCAAGGTTTCACCTGATACTCGGCGTTCACGCGTCCTGTGTAACGCTTGTACTGGGAGTTATCGACCATACCGCCGTCGTCAAGGTATCCAGCGCTGGCGTAGTAGGTGAATCTGTCCGTGGCACCGCTGATGGAAACATTGTATTCTTGACGCAGAGACTTGTGGTATGCTTCTTCATACCAGTTGTCAGGCGTATAGTAGTATTCGCCGTCGCTGTAGCCGAGAGTGGCGTTAGGGTTGAGCTTGAAATTCGTTCCCACGAGTTTCTGCCCTTCCGGGATCGTGTACACCAGATAGCCGAGACCGCCGTTGTTCTGGTCGAGGAGGTTTTTGTCGGCGTAGGCATAGCTTTCAGCTACAGTGTGGCCGGCATAATAGTACGAGTTGTACATCATCTTGTACCAGGTCTCATAATACTGGGCAGGATCATCGATGACATCATACTGAGGAATGAGGCGTGAGTTGACTCCCCATTTCGTGTCAACCTTCACCAGAGCCTCTCCGGATTTTCCTTTCTTGGTGGTGATAAGCACCACGCCGTTGGCTCCGCGGTGTCCGTAGATGGCGGAAGCCGCAGCATCCTTCAGTACGGAAAGCGACTCCACGTCACTTGGATTGATATCCGAGATAGCCCCTTCATATGGCACGCCGTCCACTACGATGAGAGGGCTGTTGCTTGCGCTCATAGAGCCGATGCCTCGTATTCTGAGGGTGGAGGAGTTGCCTGTAGGGTCGCCGGAAGACGAAATCATCTGAACACCAGGGGTGGTTCCCGCAAGTGCGCTTGTCACGTTCGTGGCGATTTTCTTTTCTATGGACTCGCTCTTGACCACTGCCGCAGAACCCGTGAAGGAACTTTTGGTTGCGGTACCATAAGCCACGACGATGGTCTCGTCAAGGAACTCGGCATCCGATGCGAGGCTCACGTTGATGGTCGCCTTGCCGTTCACGGCCACTTCCTGCGTGGTGTAACCTACTGAAGAGAAAACGAGAATGCCGTTCGATGGCACAGAAATGGAGTACTCTCCATTCGCGTCAGTGCTGGTACCGGTCATTGTCCCCTTGAGCTGCAGGGATGCGAAAGGTACAGGCTCTCCTGTGGAAGCGTCGGAGACGGTTCCCTTCACCGTGATGTTCTGGCCATAGGCCAGAGCACAGACGGAAAGCGCCAACACCGTGAAAAAAAGTTTAACTTTTTTCATAAGCATTAATTTAATTAAACATATAGTTGAATAGTTATACAATCCTTATCCACTCCCGCACGCCCCCTCGCATTGCACAAAAAAACGGGCGTTTACGGGTGCGCGGCGTTTATTGTTTGGTACGGATTAAATTTCTATTTTTGTCGGAGAATCAATTCGTCAGGGCCCTATGCTTTATCCGATCGGAATCCAGACTTTTTCAGACATCCGCGAAGGCGGATACGTCTATGTGGACAAGACCGCACAGATTCATAATCTCGCGACCACTGGCCAGTATTACTTCCTGAGCCGTCCCCGCAGGTTCGGCAAGAGCCTGCTCGTGTCCACGATGGAGGCATACTTCAAGGGGAAAAAGGAACTTTTCGAGGGGCTGGCAATCGCCTCGCTGGAGAAGGAGTGGACGGAGTACCCGGTGCTGCATCTTGACCTGAGCGGCAGGGCATACGACCGGGATGACGTGCTTGAGAAGACGCTGGATGACGCGATATACAAGTGGGAGGGAGAATACGGAATCGATAACCGCTCCGACATACTCGGAATCCGTTTCAGCAATGTAATCGAGTCCGCCTGCAGGAAAACCGGCCGCCAGGCCGTCATACTGATAGACGAATACGACAAGCCCATCATCGACAATCTCAGCCGTCCGGAGCTGCGCGAGAGGTTCCGCGAGACCCT
>CAVKLO010000023.1:0-10585 GCA_963656985.1 Bulleidia sp.
GGGGCTTCAGAAAGGAAGATCGACTTCTCGGCCGTCAAGAGGAAAGTTCTGGACATAGTGGCACGGGAGGAATTTCAGAGAATGCCCGATTCCGCACGGACAGGACTCACCCCTGTCATCTTTTCTTCCGAATATGAGGACATAATCTCGAAAGTGTGCGAAAACATCGGCGGCGGCGAACGGGAGGAGTCCATTTCCGGGTATTTCACCCCGGAGGGTTACGAGATATTCCGGAGCCTCATCAGCTACGGCAACGCCCGGGTGCTCAACTTCGACCGTCTGGACTTCTACGGGCTGGGAGATGAGGTTTACGCGAGAAGCGTCCCGATGGTCTTCTCTTTCCGGGGCAACAGAAGGCAATTCGTGGAGAATGTGGTTTTCACTTTCGACGGAGACAAGAAGATCTGCGACCTTTCGTTCTCTCTGGGGCAAGAAACCGTACAGAGCATCATCGGCCAGAGGGGCTGGACCGAAGAGGCGAGAATAATACTCGTAAGCTTTCTGGAGAACTATAAGACGGCATATGCGCTCAAGCGTCTGGACTACATCAGCTCCATCTTCGACGATGACGCGCTGATCATCACCGGACGCGTGCTGCGCAATGTCAAGGGGCCGAACGAGTACGAAGGCAACCGCTACGTCACGCTTACCCGTCAGAGCAAGGCGAACTACATAAAGAATCTCGGCAGGGTCTTCGCCAGCCAGGAATACATAAACATCCTGTTCTCCGACTGCGAGGTGATGAAACTCGGAAAGGGAGAACAGCTGTTCGGAATAAAGATCAGGCAGGAGTACTTCTCCACGACATATTCGGACACGGGCTACCTGTTCATCCTCGTGGATCTTCGGGACTGTCGCCGGCCTGTCATACACGTCAGGACCTGGCAGGAGGCTCCGGACAAGGAATTCGGGGTCATCGGACCGTATAATTTTTAGGTTATGAAACGTCTGGCCGTCATACTCGTTCTACTCGCCGCAGCAGTTACGCTTTCCGCGCAGACGGATTCCTCCGGCTTCTTCGTCCAGTCTTTCCGGAAGCTGAACTGGGATCTGGACGCGAGGAGCAATTATCCGGTGCTGGACCAGAACAGCCGCAAGGCCGCGCTGATAAAGGTGGTTATCCCGGCTGACGGCTTCGATTTCGATGTCGGCGTGATGGGCGTCGTCAGCGTAAAGCAGGAAGTCGGAGAGATTTGGGTATATGTTCCCGAAGGGGTGCGCAAGATTACGATACGGCACCGGACCTACGGCATCATCAGAGACTACGAGTTCGAATGCCCCATCGAGTCCGCCACCGTCTATGAAATGCGGCTTCACGTTCCGCGCACACCGCGCAGCACCGTGATAGTCAAGGATTCCATCGTATATGTCCCGGCACCCGCGGAAACTCCGAAGCTGCGGAAACGGCTCGGGGTCAGCGTTCTGGCCACAGGCAGCCTCCCGGACCCTTCCGTCGGGATTGTGTCGGTATGGAATCCGGGGCGATTCGGGACTTATATGAAAGTCAGCGGCAATCTCAAGTCCTCCCGCCACAGCTACGTCTGCCACGAGGACGGCACCACAGGAGACGGCTACATCTGGACGGACGGGGAAATCCGTGTCTCCCGGACGATGTGGACAGCCGGAGGGACATACCGCCTTCTCGACCATCTGAGACTCTGCGCGGGAGCCGGCTACGGAGAAAGGATTCTGCTCTGGAAAGACTCTGCGGGCAGTTTCGCGAAGGTGGAGGAGGCCTCGGCGCAAGGCATAGCCGCCGATGTCGGCGCTTTCCTCAGTTTCGGACGCTTTGCCGCCTATGTCGGCATCAGTACGGTAAGCTTCAGCCGTTTCTTCCCCGAAATCGGCCTCGGCTTCAGCTTCTGACCTTTTCACGTCGGGGCGGCTCGGGATGCCCGAGCACGTCGGGCAAGACAGAACGCACATCGGGCAGGACGGCAAAGAATACCCGCTATCGCGGAAAAAAGGAAAAAGGCCGGCATCACGCCGGCCTGCTGCTTATGAAAAAGTTAATAACGAGCCTACAGCTCGTTCTTCACGTCGCTGACGATCTGTCCGTCGAAGAGGGCGATGGTGCGCTGCGCGTAGGTCGCGTCCTTCTGGGAGTGGGTCACCATAACGATGGTCGTACCCTCACGGTTCAGCTCGGTGAGCATCTCCATAACCTCCTTGCCGTTCTTCGAATCGAGGTTTCCGGTAGGCTCGTCGGCCAGAATCAGCTTCGGACCCGCCACTACGGCGCGGGCGATGGCCACCCTCTGCTGCTGACCTCCCGAGAGCTGCTGAGGGAAGTGCTTGGCCCTGTGGGAAATGCTCATCCTCTTCATCACGGCCTCCACCTTCTCGCGGCGCTCGGCTGCGGAAAAGTTCATATAGCGGAGCGGAAGCTCGATGTTCTCATAGACATTCAGCTCATCGATAAGGTTGAAGCTCTGGAACACGAAGCCGATATTTCCCTTGCGGAACTTGGTGCGGTCTTTCTCCTTGAGCTGCGCGACCTCCTGACCCAGAAGCTCATAGCTGCCGGAAGTAGGATTGTCCAGAAGACCGAGAATGTTCAGGAGCGTGGACTTGCCGCAGCCCGAAGGACCCATAATGGCGACGAACTCCCCGTCCTTGATTTCGAAATTCACATTGTCGAGAGCGGTGGTCTCGATTTCATCGGTGCGGAACACCTTGCAGATGTTTTGAATCTTGATCATAATGAAGGTATTTTAAATTTATTCTGTCTTTATGCTTTCGGCGGGATTCTCGCCCGCCACTTTTCTTACATACGCATCGGACACCAGAGCGACTGTCGCAAGCACCGCCAGGGTCGGAAGAAGGAACACCCACCAGCTGAGCGGAGCCTGAAGGCTGAATTGGCGGAGCCATCTGACGGCTACGACGCCCGCGAGGACGCAGCCCGCTGCGGCGGACGGCAGAGCGATGTACATCAGTGACTTGAGGAACATCTCACGGATCTGGGAGAACTGCGCTCCGTTCACTCTGCGCACGGCAATCTCCTTGCTTCTGCGCTTCACTTCATCGATGGTGTATCCCGTAAGTCCTATCAGCGCTATGAACAGAGTCACTATGCATCCGAGCAGGATGGAATTGCGCGTGCGGCGGGTGGAGGAGAAATTGTCCGAAGCGAGGGTGCTGAAAGGAGTGAGTCTGACTTTCCGGTCGGGCAGCAGCTCGGAGATGAGAGCCCAGGTGTCGGCAATAGCCTCCTCGTCCATCGAATGATAGCGGATGAACGCGTAGTTGAACATACGGGCATATCCATCCGGATTCGCGTAGAAAATAGCCAGAGGTCTGCTGAGGCGGCCGTCGGAAGTCTCGAAGCCCTGTGTACGTATCCCGTCCACCACGCCGCAGACGGTCATAGTCTGCCTGCTGTGTCCCGTAACCTGTATCTCCTTGCCTATGATGTCATCCCAGCCTGTCAGATTCTTCATCTTCTCGGCGAAACTGCGGTCCACTATGACTTCGTGATCGGGCGGAAGGGATGTATCGAAGCCCCGGCCCTCGACTATCTCCACGCCGAGAGTCTCGAAATAATTCCCGTCCACATCGTAGAAGTCACGGAAATTGAACAGCTCCCTGTCCTCTCCCGGAAGCGACACATTGTCTCCCGACTGCTTGCCGAACGGGCTCGAGTTGGCAAGGCTTACGCTCTTTATGCAGGTCAGGGACTGGAGCCTCTCGCCCAGGAGTTTCTTCTGGGCGGAAGTAAGCTCATCCATATCCAGCTGCGCGATGTTCTCCGTCTCGAAGCCGAGCGACGAGGTGGAGATGAGCCGGTACTGTCTGTTTATCACGATGACGGTTATCGTAAGGAAGGCCGTGGCCGTGAATTCGACCGCCAGAAGCGCCAGTTTCCAGACGCGGCGGCTCTCGCGGAAGTTGCGGAATGCCGCAGCGATCGGTATCCTCCCGAAAACGCGGGCCGGGACTACACTGTTCAGCACCAGAACTGTCAGCAGAATGCCCAGGGCAAGCAGCAGAGGCGTTCCGCTGAAGAGAGCGGAAGGAGCCACGCCCGTCATATTCTCCACCATAGAGCCGCAGACGAAAATGATCGTGAGAGCGAGTGCCGCTGCCAGAAGCCCGTGCACGAGCGATTCGGCCGCCATCATCTTCAGCATATCCGCACTCGAGCTGCCGAGGCACTTGCGCAGAGCCATCTCGCGCGAGCGGTTCACCGAAGTGGAAATCACGATGAGCAGATAGTTCAGCACAGAGGTCAGCAGCAGGGCGAAGGCCACAAGGGCCAATACCAGGTTCGCTCCCCGTGCCGAGTCATCCTCGAGGTGGTAGCCAGAGAACGGCTTGAGAATCAAGGTATAAGTGTAGCCGGCATCTTTAAGCTCCTCCAGAGGGAAGTATTTCCGGAGAAAGTCCGGCATCCCGGCGTGTATCAGCTCGGGCGTAGAGCCTTTCCCAAGACGCAGAAAGGTTCTGTAACGGTCGTTTCCTATCAGATTAGCGCTTCCGTCGTAGGTTATCCTGCCTATGGTCGGCATAGCTATGAGAACGTCCGGACGGTAGGAGGAATTAGCCGGGAACTCCTCGTAAACGGCTCCCACGGTCAGTTCCAGCTGCGAGTTTATCGAAGGTATGGTGACAGTCCGGCCCAGGGCGGAAGCGGCGGCCGCACGGGCGTCAGAAGCCTTTGAGGTACAGATTTTAGCGGCGAGAGAGCTGCTTATGGCTATCTGCCCGTCCACGGAGAGAGCCGTGACGCCGTCGCCGGCAAGAATCTCCCGCCCGAAGACCTTGAAAAAGCAGGAATCCGCCAGAAACGCCGAAGAAGCTCCGACGCGCCTGCGGTCGTCGTCCCGCAGGACGAGGTCGCAGTCAGTGGCCACATAAGTGAAGCGCGTTGCGCTTTCCACCTGAGGGAAGTGCTCCTTCATTATCGGAGCCACGCCGCCGGCGGTCTGGGGATAGAGGTTATACTCGCCTCCCAGTTCTATGGACTGATTCACATAGTAGATCCTGTCTATCCCGGGAAGATAGGAATCATAGGTCTGTTCATAGCAGACCTTGGTCGCAAGCACCAGCCCGACTGAAAGCCCGACCGCGAGGGTCAAAATCTTCAGTCCGTTCCTGCGGCCTTTGGCGGTGAGTGTTCTGACAGCTGTCGTAAAGTAATGTCCGAATGTCATTGTTCTGTTCTTTTTCCGGCAGCGGGGGGGGGCGGAATGAAGCCCCTCCGCCGACGCTGTCAATTGAGTCATTATTCTGTTTTAAGCTTTTCTACAGGATTGGCCGTGGCCGCGCTCCAGCTGCGCAGGGTGACGATGCCCACGGTCAGGCAGAGCACTGCGAGCAGCGCCGCAAGGAACACCCACCAGTAGAGCGGAGCGTGGTACGCGAAGGTACTGAAATAGCGCGAGATGACCACGTAGCTGAGCGGGGCCGCCACGGCGAAGCACACGAAGACTATCGCTATGAAGCGGGCGTTCAGCATCTTGAGGATGTCGGAAATCTCCGCGCCGTGGACTCTGCGCACCGCAATCTCTTTCGAGCGGTGCTGTGTCTCGAATAGCACGAGCCCGAACACTCCCATCAGCGAGATGATGATGGCTATGAGCGTGAGCAGGGTGATGAGGTTTCCGAGCCGCTGCTCCTTCGCATACTGACGGCCGAGCTCCTTGTCGAAAAGTTCCACGTTTACGGTCTCCGGGTCTGTGGAGGGCGACATCTCCAGCACGGTCTCGCGCACGAGCGAGATGACCTGCTTCGGATCAGCCCCTTCCGCAGCCCTCATATACATTCTCGTCAGGGCGGAGCGCCAGCTGTCTTTGCCGAAGACATAGAAGGCGAAAGGAGCGTTGCCGTACTGGAGAGGCTTGTAGTGGAAGTCCTCGCAGATTCCGGCCACCACCGCATTGATTCCCTTGTGTCCCGGGCCCGGCTTCTCGATGTCTATGTCGAACTGCTTCTGCGCCTCGCGGTTGAAAATCATCACGCCGTTCTCCGAAAGCTCGTCCGACAGGACGAAGTCCCGGCCTTCCACGACATCTATACCCATAAAGCTAAGGAAATTATAAGAAACCGGATAGCACTGGAAATGTACGTTCCGACCATCGTATGTCCGGCCCCAGCCCATACGGGAGGCGCGTACCAGCGGCCCGTCCGCCCAGGCTATGTCCTTCACGAGAGGGCTGCTCTTAAGCCTGCTTTCGAAAGCCTCGTTCGGCCCCTTGTTCCAGGCGAGCTTCCGGGGGATTTCCGCGCAGTAGAGCTGAGCCTTGTCGAAGCCCATATCGTAATCCATCACGTACCGCTGCTGGGCGCTGATGAACATCGCGCAGATTATCAGAGCTGTGGAAATCACGAACTGCACGCCCACCAGAAGCATACGGAGGCGCCTGCCGGAGCGGGAAGAGCCGAAAGAACCCTTGAGAGCCAGAGCCGGCTGGAACGAGGTGATATAGAATGCCGGATAGACGCTTCCGGCGGCCGATGCCGCCAATGCTATGCCCGCCGTCATCAGCAGTATGCCGACATTCTTCGCCGGCAGAGCCGAGGACGAGAGGATGGATGAGGACGGAGAGATGAGAAACGCCCATACGAGTACAGATGCGAGCAGAAGCGCGAGGACCGTCAGGCCGATGGCCTCCGAGACGAAATTCCACACCAGCGATGCTCTGGAGACTCCGAAAATCTTATAGGTGTTCACGGACCTCAGGCGGACGGGAACCATCGCGAAGAAGAAATTGACGAAATTTATGACCGCGATGAGGATTATGAGTATCGCCACTGAGAGCATCGCGATATCGGATGAGAGATTCCCGCTGCGGCCCACACTGCTGCGGAGCTCCTTCGTGTAGTAGAGGTCTTCGAAAGGCACGATGTGGATCCTCAGCTGAGAGAGCGTCTCCTCCATATCTTCCGAGTTTTCCTCAATGCCGATGTCCAGAAGCGCCTTTTTCAGCGAAGGCACGGCATCCTGCTCGAACTGCGCGGGGTCCGTTCCCTTGCGCAGCTTCACGAAATATACGTAAGACCACTCCGAGTAGCTGTCGATGCTTTCGTTTCCGATTCCGGTGAGCATATCAGCCTCTTCCAGGTCTGTAGCCTCGGGAAAGTCCCTGTAGATTCCGACCACGGTCTCGAATCCGGACTGCGAATCGGGATTCCAGAAAAGCATATCCCCGATTCCCAGAGAGTGTTTGCGGGCGAAGGACTCCGAGATGAACGCCTTGTCGGAACCCGTCAGGTCGTCCATAGACCCCGAGAGAATCTCTATCCCGAAAGTCCCGATGCCCTCGGGAGAGACGCGGTTCTCCCTGACGGAGGGAATCCTTGTGTAGGCTCCGTTCCCGTCTTTTATATAGCGTGACTGGTCGAAGTCATACATACAGACCAGTCCTCCCGTCTCCACAGAAGCCACGTCCGCCACGACGCTTTCTCCCAGAGGGCGGCACATAAACGAGTCGTACTTGCCGGGGGCGTATTCGGACGGGGTGGTGAGAACATATATTCTCTCCGAATCCGGAATGGCCTTGTTATACCTGAAGTCATAGCTTATCTGGGTCATTATCACATAGAATGACGCGAAAGCCACAGCCATTCCGAGCACATTCAGGACACTGGAGGCCTTGTAGCGCTTCAGCGCGTTTACGAAATTATGAAAAATGTAGCCCATAACCGTTTATTTTATGATCAGTTCATCTTTCGCCCCGAAGCTGTCATAGCCGGATATGATGACCTTCTCGCCGGCCTGAAGCCCTTCCTGGACTTCGTAATACTGAGGATTCTGACGTCCGATGCGGATAGACCTCTTCACTGCCTTGCTTCCGTCGGAAGAGAGGACATAGATCCACTTGCCTCCGGTCTCCTGATAGAACGAGCCGCGAGGGATTATGATCGCTTCCGCGCTCTGGCCCAGCTGCAGGTTCAGATAGTAGGTCTGGCCCGTGCGGATGTTCTCCGGCTGCACGCCTTCGAACCTGAAGTCGGCCTTGAACTTGCCCTCGCGCACTTCGGGATAGACCTTGCGGATAGATGCCGCATACTTTTCGTTCTGGCGCTCGAATGTGGCCTGAAGTCCCGCGCTGACGCGGTCTATATAGTGTTCGTCTATCTGAGCCTCGATTTTATAGGAGTCCAGATTGTTTATCTGCCCTATCTTGGAGCCTGCCGTGACGGCCTGCCCGAGCTCCACGTCCAGAAGACCCAGCTCCCCGTCGATGGGGGCCTTCACGGACAGATTGTCCTTGCGGCGGCGGATCATCATCATATTCTGCCGCATATTGTCCAGACTCTCCTGCATCTGGGTGATCTCCACGCTGCGGTAGAGGCTGTCCTGGCGGGCGCGGTTCAGAACGAGGGCGAGCTTGTCCCGGGAGAGCTGATAGTCCTCCTCGGCCTTGAGATAGTCTTCCTTCGCGATGAGCTTCTCTTCGTAGAGCGTCTTCTGCTGCTCGAAGGCCCGTCTGTAACGGCGGACTTCCATCTGGAGCTGGAGCTTTTCCTGCTCCACGCTGAGCTTCTGCTGCTCCATCGAGATCATAGTGTTGCGCAGGATGTTCTCCTTCTCGGCAAGCTCAGCCTCGGAATTCAGAATCTGCATATCCAGCTGCTCGTTCCCCAGAATCACTATGACATCTCCGGCCTTCACGCGGCTGCCTTCCTCCGCCACTATCTTCTGTACGTTTCCGCCTTCGGTAGGGCTGATCTGCACGGTGGTCATAGGCTGCACCTGGCCGCTGATGCGGATGTAGTCGTTGAACTCTCCCCGGACTGCCGTACCCGTGAGTAGCGTGTCGCCGTCCACCCGCAGGGAGGAGGTCTTGCCGCCGAGGAGCAGCAGAATCAGAAGTACCAATACCGCTCCGCCTATCCAGAACGGGACCGCCTTTGCGGTGAATGCGCGGCGGATGCCTTTTTTCTGTTCGATGATCTTGTCCATATCTTTTGCTTTTCTATTCTTTATCATTGGCCGCAAGGCCGTATCACTCAGCGGTGTGCGTACCCGCATCGGCCGCAAGGCCGCTTTACTGCTGGTCGATGTAACGCTCGCCGTTGTAGTAGCGCACCACTCGCTCCTTCAGCAGGTACTGCAGGTGTGCGTTGAGCTGCTCGGCACGCGCTTTCATATAGTTTCCGGCAGCGGTCTGGTACTCGATGGAGGAGATGAGACCCTGGTCGAACTTCTGGAAATTCAGCTTGTACGCTTCATTCTGCACTTCGCTGCGGCGCTCGGCCTGAAGGAGCGCGGCCTGGGCTCCGTCGCGGTCCTGCATCGCGCGGCGCACCTCGCTCTCCACTTCGCGCAGGGTCTTGTCGTACTGCAGAGACGCGCGGCGATAGGCATTGCGCTTGCGTGAGAGGGTGTTTATCTTGTCGAAGCGTCCGTAGATCGGAATGCTGAGGGAGAGCTGGACGTATTCGCCCGCATTGCGCTTCAGCTGCTCGAAGTAAGGAGTCGGCACATAGGATTTGTCGCCCGGATAGGTGTAATAGCTTGAAGACCAGCCGCCGTAGAGCGAGAGCGACGGCAGGAACCTCCATTTCGCGGTCTGCAGCTCGAGGCGTGCGTTATCGCGGGTACCGCGCGAGATCGAGACCTTCGGCAGGAACGCCTCGGCATTCGCGGAGATCTCTCCGAACTCGAGCGGCTTGCTCTCCGGCGCGAGCTTTTCGATGTCGGTGTCGAGGACGAGTTCCTCGTCCAATGGCCAGAGCATCACGTCCTTAAGTGTGATTATGGCGTTCTGCAGGCTGTTCTGTGCGCTTACGAGTTCATACTCCCGGTCGGAGAGGTCCGCCTGCATCTGCACCACGTCCGCGTGCCCCTTGGCCCCGAGCTCTTCCTGACGGGTGGCGAGGACGAGAGCGCTCCGGGCGTTGTCGGTCTGCTCGGAGATTATCTGCACGAGGGAGGTGTAGTAGATTACGTTGAAGAAGGCTTCCATAGTCGCGAGACAGACCTTGTCCTCTTCCTGGATTTCGGAACTCAGGCCCATAGACACTGAGGTCTGAGCTATGCGGAGGTTGTTAATTGCGCTGAAGCCGTCGAAGAGTGTGATGCCGGAGCTGACGGAGAGGCCGTTGTTAAACGAGGAAGTGTTCACGTAGGTGTTCGTTTCCGGGTCTATGTTTCGTCCGAAGTAGGAGTAGGCGTAGGTGCTGCCGCTCAGGGACGGGGTGAAGGCGCGGAGTATGGCTTCGCGGCGGTCCACTCGCGCGTCGGCGGTTTCGGTCTGCCTGATCTGTATGTCTGCGGAGTGCTCCAATGCGTAGAGCATACAGTCGCGAAGGGTCATTTTTCCGGTGGCGGTCTGCGTGCTGGCAGCGGTCTGGAGCTGCTGTGCGGCAGGCTGTGCGCCGCCCGCCGGATGGAGCTGCTGTGCGGCCATAGTGTTTCCCTCCTCGCCGGTCTGCGCGACGGCACCGACCGGGAACGCGAGAAGCATAAATATCAGAGTTAGCTTTTTCATCTTTTTTCCACTTACGCCTTTTTCTCTCACGATTCCCGTGCCAAATAAGCTATCCTGTTGGCTTTCTGTCACTTACATCTTTGCCGCATATTTAAAAAGTGTAAAGAATTTTTACACCCTTTACACTTTTTGCTTTACACACC
>CAVKLO010000023.1:10595-11523 GCA_963656985.1 Bulleidia sp.
GTAAAGATGGAAACGATAGAGCGCATACTCGGCCACGAGATCCGCACAGACTACACCGATGGCGACCCCAACCTTGAAGCCGACTTCTACATCTTGAAAAACATCCTCTGCGCAGCAGCCCTCACGGAAAACCTGTACCATGACAACGCCCAAGACCTTGCCTTCCTCGAATCCTAAGTCGGCAAACGAGCCATCGTAAACCTCGATGTCGAGGGAATAATTCACTATCTACAAACCAAGTAAAACCAAATAAATCCAAGTTTATATGGAACTGTCAGAAAAAAGTCTTAACTTTGCTTATTACGGAGGAAAAGTACGTAAAATGCTCTATCCGATCGGCATACAGGACTTCGGGAAAATCCGCAGAGACGGTTATGTCTATGTGGATAAGACGGACCTTGTATTCAAGATGGCCCAGAAAGGCGGCTACTACTTCCTCAGCCGTCCCCGCCGCTTCGGAAAGAGCCTGCTTGTTTCAACGCTGGAAGCCTACTTCAGCGGCAAGAAAGAACTCTTTGAAGGCCTGGCTATCGCCAATCTGGAGAATGACTGGACCAAGTATCCTGTGCTGCGGTTTGACTTGACCGGGAAAGATTATTCAGAAACAGGCTCAGTTATAGATGCGCTGGGAAGTCAGATGGCCGAATTGGAGGAGCGCTACGGTGTCAAGGGTACGAGCGTTGCCATTGATACGAGGTTCAAGGCTCTGATAGAAGCCGCTTATGCCAAAACCGGCCTTCCCGTTGTAATCCTCATCGATGAATACGACAAGCCCATAGTTGACAATCTCGGCGACGATTCGCTGTCCGACACTTTCCGTAAGCAACTCCAGGGCTTCTACAGCGTGATGAAAGCCAAAGATGCCTGCATCAGGTTCGGCTTCCTCACCGGAGTGACCAAGATTGGCAAACTCAGCGTTTTCAGCGGC
>CAVKLO010000024.1:0-11126 GCA_963656985.1 Bulleidia sp.
ATGATGCCGAGGAGCCTGGCGTTTTCCGCCGCGAGTTCTTCGTAGGGAATCATAGTTACTTCAGTTTACCCACCAGAATATCAACTGTCGTGCAGGGATTGTGTGAGGAGTAATCCTTGTCTTGGTATTGAAGACGCAATTTCTGCGCCCGCAATTTGGCCGCATCCTCGCTTCCATACTGCTTGAGAATATCATACATCACGTCTCCGCCCTTTGAATAGACGAAGTCCGGGATGAATTTCCTTATCTCGCGCTCAAGGATTTCAATATACTGTCTGCGGCTTACGGCCGAGGTCAAGTCAATGAAATGCAGGCAGAACCAAAGCTCGAAAGATTCGTTGGACCAGGCACACTGAAATCCTTTCTGCTCCGCATAGGCGATAGCTTCGTTAAAAACCTGATTGTCATCCTTGTCGAACACCAGCCATTTGTAATCGAAAGTATCAAGGTCGCGTATCCTCAACGCATCTTCGACCAACTTCATCGTACTACGGTCAGCCCCAACGGTCTGAACTCTGGACCGTCTGCTGGTAAAATGGCGGAAATATTCCGGCTCAGTCCTGGCGCCTTCGCTGACTATGAGAAAGCTGTAGAACAATTCCTTTGTCGCTTCTTTTCTGCGGGATTTGGAACGGGAATGCTTCGCAGACAATACCTCCCGCTGCTTCTTTGTCAAACGCTTCGCCATATCAGTACTCCGTTAAAGATAAGGGATGGCTCCGTAACGGCCATTGATATAGTCTTTCTCATAGCTGCGGTCGTTACGCACCTTGACTCCTGATGCATCCTTGAACTCCACGAGCGAATAGAGGTCCGTGGAGGAGGTGTCATCCTTTTCAGTAAACCAAATCTGATCCCGGCGAAGGAACTTGTTGTCCAGCAGATTTGTGTCGTGAGTGGTAAAAATCAGCTGCGAACCCATAGGGTTGGTTTCCTTACTGTTGAACAGAGATATGAGCATCCTTGTTATCATCGGATGCATACTGCTTCCGAACTCATCAATGATAAGCACTCGAGGATTTGTCAACGCCTTGACGAAAACCGGCGCCATATCGAAGAGTTTGTTCGTACCATTGGACTCCGAATCCGAGAGCGACATAGATATTTCTCCCACAATCTCCCCGGCAGCATTATACACCTTGTGTGTAGTAACTGCCTTGATTGAAGGATTATCAACCCGCTTGATGCTGTCAAAACCAAGTTTGAATTTAGCCAGAAAAGCGTTCAACTCATCGTCAGATATAGAAATGGCCTTGTCGGACAGTACTTCTGACTTGTCTCCATCAAAAATGGCGAAGCCTTTCAACTCCCTCATTATCATTCCGGCTATCTTGTCATTAAAGGCATCGGCGACGGACAGGAACAGGGCATTGTCCCTGGTCCTCTCAACCATATCTTCGGCGGATTTATAGTGGGATGTTACACCTATCCCGTCCTCAGAACGCACGAAAAGACATTTTTCACGGCCTTTGTTGCCTGTCTTGAAATACAGATACTCATCTACGATTCTGTCCTTTGTCGCCGAGAATCCATAACGATAGTAATCTCCAGAAATGAGCAGTTCTATTTCAAAACTGCAAGGTTTTGTCCGGCTTTCTTCATCGTACAAAAACGGGAACATCAACAGCTCTTCAGATGAGTTATAACTGGCCGAGTTATATACTGTAGTCAAGAATACACGGAATGCTTCAATCAGATTGCTCTTGCCGCTGGAGTTGGCGCCATAAAGCACGGCCGATGGCAGCACAGCCGTTTCTCCGGCTTCAGTCAGAACTTCATCGTGCTCCTTTACTGAAGCTGCAGTCAAATCCAGAGTTCTCTTAATCTTGAATGATCTGTAATTGGATAACGTAAAACTCAACAACATATCTGTCTCTTTTTTGCAAAGTAAAGCAAAATATTGGCAAAACTCAAATAATTTGAGAAAATATCTCAAACTTTTAAGGTTTGGCTACATTTTCAGCCCGTTCTCGGAAATAGCCATCTGTTCGGCCTTGACTTTCTCCGCTATGTCAATATACGGCTTCATAGGTATCTTGACAATAAGGACAGTCGAGCCTTCATAGTTGATCCGGTGTGAATTTGTGATTCTTCTTCTTGAGCGCCGATTATACTTTCGCATCTTCCCGAAGATTTATTTTCCTTAGTCATAAATAATCCGTATCTTTGCGGCCTTGCTGTGTCTTTCTTTCAGCGAGAAAGACCGGAAGACAGTGCCGGCGGCCCTTGCAAGAGGATAATTATATTAAATACGGTAACCATAATGAAAATGATGAAATGGCTGTCCCTGGCAGCTTTGGCCCTGGCGGCAGCGTCCTGCGGCACGCCGAAAGTGGCTTACTTCACCGATGCGCAGCTGGGACAGAGCGTGCTAGTCCCGTCTGCGGACGACCTTAAACTTCAGGAAGGCGACAAGATTTCCATCTTGGTGAACACCCGCGAACCGCTTCTGACGAATATGTTCAACCTCCCGATCGTCACCAACCAGCTCGGAACGGCGTCGAATGCCGGAATCGCGCGCGGAATGTCGGGATACACCATCGACAAATATGGCGAGATTGACTTCCCGATCCTCGGCAAGATCCACATCTCCGGGATGTCCCGCAGCGAAATAGCGGCCTACATAAAAGAAAGCCTCGTGTCGAATAATCTCGTGAAAGACCCGGTAGTCACCGTGGAGTTCGAGAACCTCACCATCTCAGTCCTCGGCGAAGTGAACCGTCCGGGCCGCATCAGCATAGACCGCGACAGGATCTCCCTTATGGACGCCATCAGTATGGCCGGCGACCTGACCATCTACGGCAAGCGCGACAACGTCCTCATCCAGCGCGAGAACAACGGCACCAAGACCTTCTACAAGGTGAACCTGAACTCCAGCTCCGACCTCTACGCCTCGCCGGTCTATTTCCTCCAGCAGAACGACATAGTCTATGTCCAGCCGAACGACCAGCGCGCGCGCCAGTCCACCGTGAACGGAAACAACGTCCGCTCCACTTCGTTCTGGATTTCGCTCATCTCCGCCGTCACCTCCATAACGGTGATGATTCTCAACGTAATCAACTGACCCTCATAGAATATGACAAATATACCGAACAATACCGTCATCGAGCAGGAGAACGAAGCCATAAATCTCAGAGACCTCTGGTCAATGTGTCTGGCCCGCTGGAAATGGTTCGCGATCTCGATTTTCGTGTGTCTCGCCCTCGGGACCGCCTATTGCATCCGTACGCTGCCGACCTACACCCGGACTATGTCGGTGCAGATAAAGGAAGACTCGAAAGGCAGCTCCATCTCCTCCCAGATGGGCGACTTCTCGAACCTGGGACTGTTCAACACCAAGTCGAACGTGAACAACGAAGTGATAGCCTTCGCTTCGCCGGCATATATGGGCGAAGTCGTGAACCGCCTGCGTCTTGACGTCAGCTACTTCAGCCCGGGTATGTTCCGCGACCGGGTGGCCTACGGCCTCAGCCTTCCCGTCAGCGTGGAGTTCAAGACCCTTCTCGAGAACGAGGGGGCGAACCTCACCCTCGACATACGTTCCGACAGCACCCTGACCGTCAGCGAGATCGTCCTGTACGCCGGCGGCGAGAAAACCGCGATGGCCGACAGTTTCGAAGGCAAGCTCGGAGTCCCGTTCTCCACATCGGTCGGCACCCTTCTCGTAAGCCCGAACGACAACTATCTCCCGGGCGAAAGCTACACCCTTTACGTACACAAGAGCACCTTCTACAATACCGTAGCCTCCTGCAGCGCCAGACTGAACGTTGCGCTGAAGAACAAGGACGCCACCGTCATAGACCTCACCTATGAGGACAAATCCCCGCAGCGCGCGGCGGATGTCCTGAACACTCTGGTCAGCGTATATAACGAGAACTGGGTGAAGGACAAGAACCAGATCGCCGTCAGCACCAGTATGTTCATAAACGAGCGGCTCGGAGTCATAGAGCGCGACCTCGGCAACGTGGACGACGACATCTCGAGCTATAAGTCCGAGCACCTCATACCCGACATCCAGGCGGCCTCGAACCTCTATATGACGCAGAGCAGCCAGGCCAGCCTCGAACAGACCAAGGTGCAGAACCAGCTCTATATGACGCGCTACGTGCGCAATTACCTCACGAACGACGCTAACCGCTACCAGCTGCTCCCGGCGAACTCCGGCATCGAGAGCTCCTCCATCGAGGGGCAGATTTCCGAATACAACAAGCAGCTTCTGCAGCGCAACTCCCTCGTGGCGAACTCCTCCGTCTCGAATCCTCTGGTAGTGGACCTCGACGCGTCCCTCGAAGCGATGCGCAGCGCCATCATCACCTCCATCGACAACCAGATCGTCACCCTGAACGCCCAGATCCGCTCCCTGCAGCAGACCGAGCGTCAGGCGACCTCCCGCATAGCCTCCAGCCCGACCCAGGCCAAGTACCTGCTCAGCGTCGAGCGTCAGCAGAAAGTGAAGGAGTCCCTGTACCTCTTCCTCCTCCAGAAGCGCGAGGAGAACGAGCTCTCGCAGGCCTTCACCGCATATAACACCCGCATCATCAACCCTCCGTACGGAAAGCAGCAGCCCACCTCTCCGGTAAGGCGCAACATCCTGCTGCTCGCATTCGCCATCGGCCTCTGCCTCCCTCTCGGCATCATCTACCTCAAGGAGATTCTGAACACCCGCATCCGCGGCAAGAAAGACCTCGAGAGCGTGACCGCTCCGTTCGTCGGCGAGATTCCTCTGCAGGCCGCGAAGAAGAAACTCTTCGCGTCCAATCGCAAAAAAGCCGCCAAGTCCTCCTCCGCCCGCATAGTGGTCCGTCAGGGGAACCGCGACAGCATAAACGAGGCGTTCCGCGTGCTCCGCACGAATCTCGAATTTATGATGAACAAGGACAAGTCCCGGAACGTAAGCATCGTCACTTCGTTCAATCCCGGCTCCGGAAAGTCCTTCATCAGTATGAATACCGCCGTCAGTTTCGCCATAAAGGGAAAGAAGATTCTGGTCATAGACTGTGACCTGCGCCGCGCGTCGTCCTCAGAATTCGTAGGCTCACCTCATTACGGCCTCAGCAATTACCTGACCCATCAGGAGGATGACCTCCAGGCCCTCATCCGCCCTGTCGAGGGCATAGAAAACCTCTATGTCCTTCCTGTCGGCACCATACCGCCGAACCCTACCGAACTTCTCTTCGACGCCCGTTTCAAGGAAACCATAGAGACTCTGCGTCCGCAGTACGACTATATCTTCATAGACTGCCCGCCTGTCGATATCGTGGCCGACACCCAGATCATCGAGACTCTCGCGGACAGGACCCTCTTCGTCGTCAGGGCTAACCTGCTCGAAAAGAGTATGGTCCCGGAGCTCGAGAAGATGTACACCTCCCATAGATTCAAGAACCTCTCCCTCATCCTGAACGGCTCCGGAGCCGGCGGAAGCCGTTACGGCTACCGTTACGGCTACCATTACGGCTACGGTGACAAGGGCTATTACGGCTCCTCCGGCAGTAAGAAAAAATCCGACGGGGGGGGGGGCAGATAAATAAGGCCTATTGGACTAGACAATAAGCATTTATGTGGCCATTCAGCAGCAAGAAATCGCTGTCCGCCTCCGGCTTCTTCGAGGGCTATGTCGACTGCCACTGTCACCTCCTTCCCGGAGTGGACGATGGAGTCGGGACACTTGAGGAGACGCTTGAGATACTGAAGCTCTACGGGTCTCTCGGAGTCGGACAGGTCTATCTTACGCCCCACATAATGGAGGATATGCCGAACAGTCCGGATGAGCTGAAACGCCGCTTCGCGGACCTTCAGCACTCCTACGCCGGGACAGGAGGCTGCATCCGGCTACATCTTTCCGCAGAAAATATGCTCGACAGCCTCTTCGAGGAGAGACTCGAAAGGGGAGAGCTGCTGACATTGGGCGCCGGAGGCGACCGCCTGCTGGTTGAGACCTCCTATTTCACGCCTCCGATGAACTTCCACGCCCTGCTCGAGCGCGTCAAGTCGAAAGGCTACTTCCCGGTGCTGGCGCACCCCGAGCGCTACATCTATATGGACGAGGACGATTACTCCCGTCTCAAGGAGATGGGAGTGCTCTTTCAGCTGAACTACTACTCTCCCGTCGGCATCTACGGGCCTGAAGCGAAGAAAAAGTCCGAATGGCTCCTCGCCCACGGCTTCTACGACCTCAGCGGCAGCGACACCCATCGGCTGCGCATTCTTCGCGAAGCCGTTTCCGCCCGCACTCTCGGCTCCTCGACACTGAACCGGATGCTCGACCTCGCCCGGCGCGGGTTGTAGCCCTGCCGGATCCCCCGTCCTATTCCGTGCCCGGAATGCGGAAGTCTCCTGGTCAGCAGACACGAAGAAAAGAAGCCGACCACGATAGCCGGCTTCTGCTGCAAATCAGAGCAAATCCCCCTATCTCTACTTTTTCCAGAGCCTTGTCATATCCTCCAGAGTCTTGCCCTTCGTCTCCGGCACGCACTTCCATACGAAGACCGCAGCCGCGATGCAGATGCACCCGTACAGCAGATACGTGAACACGTGCCCGAACTGAGGGTTCGAACCGAGCTGCATATTGTACAGAGGCAGGAAAGTCGAAGAGACGATGAAATTGAAGATCCACTGGAACGCCACGGCGATGGCCACCGCCGCGCCGCGTATCGTGTTCGGGAAGATTTCCGCTATCAGCACCCAGCAGATAGGTCCCCAGCTGAACATAAACGATGCGCTGTAAACCATAATGCTGACCACTGCGACCACAGGAGGAAGCGAAGCCGAAGCGCTCGTGAAAGCCACTCCGGCAGCGCCGATGGCCATACCTATCGATCCGCAGATCAGCAGCGGCTTCCGCCCCCACTTCTCCACGGTCAGAATGGCGAGCAGAGTGAAGGAAATGTTCACCACACCCATAATCACCGTCTGCACCATAGGCGATTCCATACCGAGGGACTCGAAAATGCGCGGAGCGAAATACAGCACCGCGTTGATGCCCACCGCCTGCTGGAACACGCTCAGCATAATGCCGATGAAGATTACCGCATAGCCGTAGGAGAACAGCTTCTCCTTCTTCTCCGTCACGGTCTCGCGTATGCTCGCGAGTATCTCCCCGGCTTTCGCGCTGCCGTTTATCTTGCTCAGCACGTGCAGGGCCTTGGCCTCGTTCCCGCACATCGCGAGATACCTCGGAGTCTCCGGCACGAGGAAGAGCAGAACCGTGAAAAGGAACGCAGGCACCGCCTCGCTCACGAACATATACCTCCAGCCCACGCTCATACTCCACTCGGCCTCAGCCGGATTCATAACCGCATAGATGCCGCTGCCCAGCTTCTCCACCGCCGGGACGATATGGTCGCCCAGAATGAGGAAATTCACGAAATACACCACCAGCTGTCCGAAGATGATTGCGAACTGATTCCAGGACACGAGCGTGCCCCGGATATTGCTCGGAGCGACCTCCGCTATGTACATAGGGCAGATGGCCGAAGCCAGACCCACGCCGAAGCCGCCCAGGACGCGGTAGAGATTGAACGCGACGAGCAGCGACAGGGAAGCGTCGCCCTTGCGGAAGAACAGGAACTCCGGATAGTAGGAACCCAGAGCCGAGAGGAAGAAGAACACGCCCGCCAGAATCAGGGACCTGCGGCGGCCCAGACGGGTAGCCGCAAGTCCCGAGAACGCGCTTCCTATCACGCAGCCGATAAGGGCGCTGGAGGAAGTGATTCCGTGCAGGAAATCCGTATAGACGAAATCCTTGGCCTGGAGGAAGAAGGCCTGCAGCCCCTTCTCCGCCCCGGAGATGACAGCGGTGTCATACCCGAAGAGAAGTCCGCCTATGACGGCGACAAGGACTATCGAGAACAGATAGGCCTTGCTGCCTTTTACGCTTTCCGCCGAACCCATCAGCAGTACATATTTACGATGGCCTCGTAAAGTTCCTGCTTGCCGCTCGTCTGAGCCGGCTCACCGTGAGCCTTGGCATAGTCCACAAGCTGCTCGAGAGTGAGCTTCCCGTCCTCGAACTCCTTGCCCTTTCCGCCGTCGAAGGAGCTGTAGCGCTCCTTGAACATCTTGCAGTAAGGGGACTCGGAGACGATGGCCGCTGCCGCCTCCAGAGCACGCGCCATAGCGTCCATACCGGAAATGTGCGCGATGAAGATGTCCTCGAGGTCGGTGGAGTTGCGCCTTGTCTTGGCGTCGAAGTTCGAACCGCCCGTCCCGAGACCTCCGTTGCGGATGATCTGGAGCATAGCCTGGGTCAGCTCATAAGTGTCGATAGGGAACTGGTCCGTATCCCAGCCGTTCTGGTAGTCGCCCCTGTTCGCGTCGATGGAGCCGAGCATACCGTTATCTACAGCCACAGCGAGCTCGTGCTCGAAAGTGTGGCCCGCGAGAGTCGCGTGGTTCACCTCGATGTTCACCTTGAAATCCTTGTCCAGACCGTGCGCCTTGAGGAAGCCGACCACCGTCTCCGTATCCACGTCATACTGGTGCTTGGTAGGCTCCATCGGCTTAGGCTCGATGAGGAACGTGCCCTTGAAGCCCTTCGAACGCGCATAGTCGCGGGCCATCCTCAGCATCTGTGCGAGATGCTCCTTCTCCCTCTTCTGATCCGTGTTCAGCAGGGACATATAGCCCTCGCGGCCTCCCCAGAACACATAATTCTCGCCGCCTAGCTCTATGGTCGCGTCGATGGCGTTCTTTATCTGCACCGCCGCGCGCGCCACCACGTCGAAATCCGGATTCGTCGCCGCACCGTTCATATACCTCTTGTGGCCGAAGACATTGGCCGTGCCCCAGAGAAGCTTGATGCCGGTCTGCGCCTGCTTCTGCTTCGCGTAGGCGACTATCGCCTTGAGGTTCGCCTCATACTCCTCTATGTCGTCGGACGGGTCGATGAGGTCCACATCGTGGAAGCAGTAATGCTCGAAGCCGATTTTCTGCATAATCTCGAAGCCCGCGTCCATCTTGTCCTTCGCTCTCTGGAGCGGGTCCGAAGCCGTGTTCCAAGGGAAAGTCTTCGTGCCGCCGCCGAACTGGTCCGTACCCTCCGCGCCGAGCGTATGCCACCACGCCATAGCGAAGCGGAGCCAGTCCTTCATCTTCTTGCCGAGAACCACCTTCTCTGCGTCATAATACCTGAAAGCCAGCGGATTGCGGCTTTCTTTGCCTTCGAAACGGATTTTTCCGATCTGCGGGAAATACTCTTTTGTTGCCATAATCGTTAAGTGTTATTGAGTTATAATATCTTGTCCAGTCTTTCGTTCCACAGCCCGTAAGCGTCCAGATACGCCCCCCGGGTCTTTTCGTCCGGCTCGCAGACGCCGACCCGCTCCAGCGACGCGAACGCCTCGGCCGGCGAGGAGTAGATGCCCGCGCCGATGCCCGCTCCCTTGGCCGCACCGGCGGCCCCGTCCGTATCGTACAGCGTGATCCGCGCTCCCGTGACCTGCGCGAGCGTCTCGCGGAAGATTCCGCTCAGGAACATATTGGCCTTGCCCGCGTGTATGTCATTTATCTTCAGACCCATCTCGCGCATAATTCCTATCCCTCGGCAGAACGCGAAGACGATGCCTTCCTGCGCCGCCCGCAGCAGGTGCGCACGGCTGTGGATGTTGAAATTCACCCCCTGTATCGAGCAGCCCGGCTCCGCGTCGCACAGCATACGCTCCGCCCCGTTCCCGAACGGGAGTATGCTGATGCCCGCACTGCCCGGTGCCACGCCGGCCGCGAGAGCGTTCAGCTCCTCGTAGCCCGCGCCCGAGGGAGCCACATTGCGTTTCATCCACGAATTCAGACACCCCGTACCGTTTATGCACAGCAGCACGCCCAGACGCGGCTTCTCCGCGCTGTGGTTCACGTGCGCGAAAATGTTCACCCGCGAACGCCTGTCGTAGGTCACCTTGTCGCTGATGCCATAGACCACCCCCGAAGTGCCCGCCGTCGAGGCTATCTCGCCCGGCTCGAACACATTCAGCGAGAGAGCGTTGTTCGGCTGGTCGCCCGCGCGGTAGGTCACCGGAGTCCCTTCGCGCAGCCCCAGCTCCGAGGCGGCCTCGCGGCTCAGCCGGCCCTGCTCCCCGAAGGTCGGACATACGTCCGCCAATATTTCTTTCCCCAGTCCGTACTCTTCCAGCAGGAAGTCCGCGACCGCGTTCTCCCTGAAATCCCAGAACATCCCTTCGGAAAGCCCCGACACGCTCGTGCGTATCTCCCCCGTCAGCTTCATCGCGATCCAGTCGCCCGGCAGCATCACCTTGTATATCTTATCGAAAAGCTCACCCTCGTTCTGCCGCACCCACGCCAGCTTCGAAGCCGTGAAATTCCCCGGCGAGTTCAGCAGATGCCGCAGACAGCGTTCCTCGCCTATGTTTTCGAAGGCCATGCGGCCAATGCTGACCGCTCTCGAGTCGCACCAGATGATAGAGGGGCGCAGCACCTTGCGGTCCCTGTCCACGCAGACCAGGCCGTGCATCTGATAGGAGATGCCTATAGCCTTGATGTCGGCTCTGTCGGCTCCGCTCCCCCGCAGCACCGCCTTGGTGGCCAGAACGAGATTCTCCCACCACATAGACGGCTCCTGCTCGGCCCAGCCGGGCCTTAGAGCCATAATCGGAGCCTCTTTTTCCGGGAAAAAAGCGCTTGCCGCGCACTTGCCGCTTTCCGCGTCCACGAGGGAAGCCTTCACCGAAGAACTTCCGATGTCATAACCGAGCAGATACATACCTCTCATATCATATTTTTCTTGAATGCTTTCCTGTCATAGCGGTAGAGCCTCGCCGCCCGATGCCTCTGCCCGGTCTCCTTCTCGTCGAGCGGAACTACATACGGCATCTGGGACACTTTCTTGTGGAAATTGCCCGGGTCCGCCTTAGTGCGATACACTATTTCGTAAAGCTTGCGGAACTGAAGTATGGTGAACTTTCTGGGCAGAAGACGGAAGATGTACTCGTTGTTGAAATACGCCACCCTCGCGAAATGCTCCACCGCAGCCGCCACTATCTCGTTATGGTCGAAGGCCAGCTTCGGCAGGCTGTCCACCGGGGCCCAGAAGAGGGAGGAGTCTTTCTTGTTCGCGCTCAGAGTCTTGTTTATCCTCAGTATCGCGATGTAGGCTACCGTGACTATCCTTTTCACCC
>CAVKLO010000025.1:0-10987 GCA_963656985.1 Bulleidia sp.
CACCAATATGCCTACCAACTCCGGTATGGTTCAGTATCAGGCCAAGCTCAACGCGACCGGAAAGAGCGGCACCAAGACCGATATGAGCCAGTTCGCCGGCGGCGTCCTGAACCGCGAGGCCCTCTACAACAAGCTCGTCTCTATGGGTTATCCTTCCACCATCAAGCCTGAAGACGGAACCGCACCTTCGGAAATCTCCGCAGTGGATCCGGACTTCAAGATGCCTCAGGTATGGAAGACCTCTCTCGCCGTGGATTACGCGTTCCCTACTTCCTTCCCGTTCTCCATCACCGCCGAGGGCATCTTCAACAAGACCATCAACGGCGTATGTATGTCCGACTGGAGCGTGAAGAGCACCGAGGGCTTCGCAAGATTCAACGGAGCCGACAACCGCGCGATCTATTCCGACTACAAGCTCACCTACGAGAAAGACGGCAAGACCACCAATATGCCTAACGCCTACGTTCTCGAGAACACGAGCAAGGGATACGGCTATTCAGCCAATGTCACCCTGAATATGCGTCCTGTCGACGGCCTCAGCCTTATGGCGGCCTACACCCACACCGTCAGCAAGGAGCTCACGAGTATGCCGGGTTCCAACGCTTCTTCGGTTCTGAACTATATGGCCACCGTGAACGGTCCCAACGATCCGGGTCTGCACAATTCGCAGTATGTCACCCCTGACCGCGTAGTCGCTTCCATCACCCACGATGACAGGAGCAACAACCACTTCAGCCTCATCTACGAGGCTTGGAGAGGCGGCTACAACTACTCCTATATGACCGTGAACGACATCAACGGCGACGGCTACAACTACGACGCGATCTACATCCCTACGGACAAGGAAGTGGAGAACAAAGAGTTCCGCTTCGTATCCAACGATGACCGCGACCGCTTTATGGCTTATGTCCACAACGACAAGTATCTCAGCAAGCATCAGGGCGAGTACGCCGAAGCTTACAGCGTATATTCTCCTTGGGTACACAGAATCGACTTCAGCTACAAGCACGACTTCAAGCTGGACCTCTTCGGAGCCACGAACACTCTCCAGGTCAGCTTCGACATCAAGAACGTCCTTAATCTCTTCAACTCCAGCTGGGGCGTGAGCAAGTATATGAACTCCGCTCTCGGCGAGGGCCGCATCCTCAAGTATGAAGGCGTGGATGCAGAGGGCTATGCCACATTCTCCACACCGTCGGCTTACGGCGCGGACACCAAGACGTTCGTCCCTTATCACGCCATCGGCCAGTGCTGGTATGCCTCCATCGGTCTTAAGTATATGTTCAATTAATTCTAACTGACACAGGATATGAAACTCAAATATATTTTCACTACCGTTCTCGCGGCCCTCGCCCTTACCACGGGCTGCAAGGAAGACATCGAGAGACATCTCGATGAGGTGCAGGTGTCCTCATCCTATGTGGCTATCCCGGCGGAAGGCGGTTCGAAGACTATCAAGGTCACCGCTCACGACGTCTGGGGCTTCGAGCAGATTCCGGATTGGCTTACCATCTATCCGTCTTACGGTTCCGCCGGCGAGGCTGACGTGACTTTCTCCGCTGAAAAGGCGACCTCCACTAACGAGGCCACAGTATATCTGAGCTGCGGCGGAAAATACCAGCTCGTCAATGTCCTCCAAATGACGGAGAAGACCGAACTTCCGATATCCACCTGCAAGGAGGTGAACAACGGCGAAGACGGCGTCACCTACCGCATCAAGGGTACCGTGAAGAACATCAGCAACACCACTTACGGCAACTACTATGTCCAGGACGATACCGATGAGGTCTATGTATATGGAACCCTCGACGCCAGCGGCGCGGAGAAGAACTTCTCCAGCCTCGGCATCACCGCCGGTGACATCGTCACCGTAGAAGGTCCGAGAAAGACCTACAGCGGCACCATAGAGCTCGTCAACGTCACCGTGATCGCCATCGAGAAGTCCCTCATCAAGGTGGACAGCGTGGATCCGGAATCCGCAGAGCTTCCTATCGAGGGCGGTGACTTCACTGTCACTCTCAGCTGCTCCGGCGACGGCGTGAGCGTGTCCATTCCGGAGGCCGCACAGTCCTGGCTCTCCGTGAAGTCCGTAAGCACTTCCGCCAAGGAGGCCGTCGTAGTGTTCTGCGCTGCCGCGAACGCGGGCGGTGACCGTTCCACGACTCTCGAGTTCATCACCACCTCCGGCGGCAAGGAGTATTCCGCCACCACGACCCTCGCACAGAAGGGCGCTATCATAGAGACCACGGTGGACAAGATTCTTGCAGCCGAGGACGGCGCTACACAGTATAAGGTGACAGGCTACATCACGAAAGTGACGAACACCAAGTACGGCAACTATTACATCAAGGATGCGACCGGTGAAGTTCTGGTTTATGGTACGCTCGATGCGAGCGGCGCATCAGCCAAGTTTGCGGATATGGGCATCAACGCGGGAGACATCGTTACGGTCGTGGGTCCTAAGACTTCCTATAACGGTGAAGCCCAGCTCAAGAACGTCACCGTCGAGGCCCACAAGGCAGTCGCTGACGTGACCGTCGCTGAATTCGTGGCCAAAGATGATGACAGCAGCGTTTACTACCGTATCAAGGGCGCGGTGAGCGGTGTCAAGGAGACTGACGTTTACGGCAACATCTATGTGGCCGACGAGAGCGGGTCAGTATATGTGTACGGAATCGTTCCTGGCTGGGGCGGTGAGAAGAAGCAGTTCCAGACCCTCGGAATAAAGGACGGCGACATCGTCACGCTCGTAGGCAATGTGGGTTCCTACAAGGGGGCCAAGCAGGTCGCAAACGCTTTCTTCGTGGCCAAGGAAGAGGCCCAGCCTGATCCGGATCCGGATCCGACTCCGGACGAGAATCCTTATTCCATCGATCTGAGTTATAAGCTCGGGGACAGTGCATACGATGATTTCGGGGCTACCATTAACGGCACTGAGGTTGAGAAAGTTCTCAAAATAGGCACATCCAAGAAGGCGGGCAGCATTACCATCACCATCCCTGCGGGCACGAAGAAGGTTTCCTTCTATGCCGTAGCCTGGAAGAATGCCGCCACTACACTCACTTTCTCTATGGGAGGAAGCATAGTCGCCACTCAGGATATCGCCGCTAATGACGGCGCTACGGGAAGTGAAGCCTACACCCTCACTGTGGCCGATACCGACAAGTATTCCTGGGACATTCCGGTGGATCTTCCGACTGATACGGACATCACCATCTCCACAGCTGAAGGCGCCAAGACACGCGCCATCTTCTTCGGGATCAAGAAGTAAGACCATCGCATAAGATTATTTAGGCAGGCGGTACCCGGCGGGTTCCGCCTGCTTTTCTTGTGGCCTGTCCGTGCTTTTCCGCGTTTTCCTCACGAGCGGTTTTCGGGGAGAGGAAACGTTTGATATGTGAAGAGAAATATGTAATTTTGCGCTTGCCAAGCAAATTTTTACTTTATGAAACTCAGACATTTATTTTTCTCCTGTGCAGCCTTTGCGCTGACTTTCGCAGCCTGCGACCCTGAAGAGGATCTCGGGCCGGAAGAGGTTACTCTCAACGGAGCTTCCGCCATCGAACTCGCCACCTCCGGCGATGAGGTGACTCTCTCTCTCAAGGCTACCGTGGACTGGACGCTTCAGGGCTATGATGCAGATGTCCAGACCTGGCTCGTGATCAGCCCTTCCTCCGGCAAGGCCTCGAAGGATGCCCAGACCATCACGCTCAAGGCTCTGGAGAACAAGGAAACCGACCGTACGGCAAATATCGTGTTCTACGGCAATATCCTCTGCAAGGCCCCTCTCACCATAACTCAGAAAGGCCCTAAGGGCGAAGAGTCCGAATACGAGACCCTCACGGTGGCTCAGTTCCTCGCGAAGAAGGACACGAACACCGAGTACATCCTCAAGGGGACCATCAGCGACGTGACCAAGAACGCTTCCGGCTCATACTGGGGCTTCACCCTTACTGATGATACAGGCTCCGTAAGCTGCCCGTTCATCGAGAACTGGGACGAGTTTCCGCTCAAGAACGGCGACAAGGTCTCCGTCAGAGGCAAATATAGCTACTACGAGAAGAAGAGCCAGGACCAGCTCGCTAACGGGACCGTCGTCGAGTATGAGGCCGTGGATACACCGGATGTGGACTACGACAACGCCAAGAGCCTCACGGTGGCTGACTTCATCAAGGCGGCCGACAAGACCACGTACTACAAGCTCAGCGGTACCGTCAGCGGCTTCAACAGCACCTACTGCAGTTTCAATCTGACCGACGCAAGCGGCTCCATCTATGTCTATAGCGTCGAGAACAAGTCCGAATGGTCCGACAAGATTTCGAACGGCGGCAAGGTGACTCTCGCGGGCAAATATGACTACTACTCCCCGAAGAGCCAGCACGAAGTGGTGGACGCGCACATCCTCTCGTTCGAAGCGGGTGAAGGCGGAGACGATGAAGATGATGATCCGGTCACCAAGCCGACGAAGGCTACGGCTGTTACCGTCGCGGAGTTCCTCGAGAAGCCGGTGAACACCACCGACTGGTACGAGATTACCGGAACCATAGCGAGCATAACGGGGGCCGAGTATGGTAACTTTTATGTTAAGGACGAAAGCGGCCAGGTCTATGTCTATGGACTCACCAAGGAATGGGCCGACGGAAAGAACGACAAATCCTTCTCTCAGATAGGCCTGAAGGCCGGAGACAAACTCACGTTCTGGACGCTGCGCTCGGAGTATAACGGTACGGCCCAGGCCGGCGGCAGCAGCTGTCCTGCCCTGTACATCTCCCACGAGGCCGGACAGGAGACGGAGTATCCCGCAGGGTCGGTAGTCCTCACCTTCCCTGACGACAACAAGGATAACAATAAAGTTAACGATTACGTAAGCACCTGGACGGCGAAAATCGGCGGCAATGAGTTCAGCATACAGAACTTCAACAACTATCAGTGGCAGAACTGGACATACATCAGGTGCGGACGCAATAAATACGCGTCCGTCGCGAAGATCTCAAGCTCCACCGCTGTAGCGGCCAAGATAGCGAAAGTCGTGCTGACAGCCGACACCTATGACGCTTCATCCATTAACTCGCTGGTTATGAACGTCTATAGCGACGCTGCGCTCAGCACGCAGGTCTGCTCCGTCTCCGCTCCGGAGGATGCGAAGGCCGGGGATATGGAGTTCGCCGTACCTGCGGACAGACAGGCGGGAAACCTTTACTATGAAATCGTTTTCGACTGCAAGGTTTCCACTGCCTCGAAGAACGGTTTCGTACAGCTCTCAAAAGTAGCTTACATTGCGGCGGAATAAACTGAATCACCTATATGGGGCGGCGCTGTGCATACTGGCCGCCCTTTCCGTCTTCGTTTCCTGCAAGGAGAAGAAGGCGGAAGAAGATGTGCCCGTCGTACTCACCGTTCCCAGAACGGTGCTCGGGAACACTGCCGATGAGCAGTACATAAGAGTCAGCGCCGGTTCGAACTGGCTTCTCGTCCTGACCTTTCAGGAGGGTGTGGAAGCTTGGGCGAAAGTGGACAGGACTTCGGGAAGCGGCAGCGCGTCCGATCTGGTGTTCTCTTATGACGAGAATTATACTTCGGAAGAGAGAATCTGCACTCTGACGCTTCTCTGCGGCACCGGCCGCTCCGAAGTCACAGTCAGGCAGCAGGCCGGAGAGAACACGGACGGACTCAGGCCCGACAAGGTGAAAGCGTATCTGGAACTCCCCGCCACGGAGAGCAAGTCCAGATTCTTCTTCACCAGAAATATGAAGAGGGGGAGCGCCCAGGTGCGCAACTACTCCTTCTATCTGGATACGGCGGCAAAGGTCGCCGTATGGGTGGCCTACCCTCTGAACTCCTCGCTGATAGGCAGCGGCAGCCGCACGAACGAGTGGGGCGTCGATCCCAAGGTTCCCGAGAAATACCAGCCTGTGATCGCCTTCGGCGGATTCCGGGGCGGATACCAGAGGGGACATCAGATTCCGTCGGCGGACAGGCTCGACTACGAGTCGAACGTCACCACCTTCTACGGGACTAATATGACCCCGCAGCGCGGTGAACTGAACGAAAAAGTCTGGGCGGCCCTCGAGGGGAAGGTCAGGGACTGCAGCCGCCAGCTGGACACACTCTATGTGGTGACCGGAGCGGACATCGCGGGCTCCACCGAGTACGCTCTGGACAATATGGGCAAGAAGATCGCCGTCCCCGTCGGCTATTTCAAGGCTCTGCTCGGCTACAAGAAGGGCGGCTCCATCGGAAGCTCCACGGGAGGCTACATAGCCATCGGCTTCTATTTCGAGCACAGGGGCTATGCGGACGATGACATCAAGGCCCAGTCTATGAGCATCGCGGAGCTTGAGAAGAAGCTCGGCTACGATCTTTTCGTAAACCTCCCCGCGAA
Source organism: Bulleidia sp. (assembly GCA_963656985.1). GTDB lineage: Bacteria > Bacteroidota > Bacteroidia > Bacteroidales > UBA932 > Cryptobacteroides. The sequence goes on from CAVKLO010000025.1 coordinate 6,383, forward strand.
AGTGGGGGAAAGCACTGCCGCCAAGGTGGAGTCCGAAGCGGACCCGTGGTGGTATAATACATTCAGTCGATGATGAAAAGGATTGTTTTCTCACTTATTCTCCTGTCTCTGGTCGCCTGCGGCGCGGACGCCCAGAAGAAGAATTTCGTCATAGGTTTCTACAATGTGGAGAACCTCTTCGACATCTATGACGACCCGGGCAAGAACGACAACGAGTTCCTCCCGGACGGCACGAACAAATGGACGGAGGCCCGGTATCAGAAGAAGATACATAACATCGCCGAGGTCATAAAGGCTATGGCGAAGGACAACGGCTGCTACCATACGGTACTCGGAGTAAGCGAAGTGGAGAACCGTCTGGTGCTCGAGGACCTGGTCGTGGACCCTCAGATCGCGGACGCGGGCTACGAAATCGTGCATTACGACAGCCCGGACCGCAGAGGCATCGATGTGGCTATGCTCTACCGCCCGGATGAGTTCACCTATCTGGACAGCGAGTCCATCCCCTTCTCTTTCGGGGGGACTAAGGTCAGAATCACTCTCGATGAGGAGGAGCAGGAGAATTTCCGCACCCGGGATGTCCTTATGGTGCACGGGAGGATTGCCGGCGAGGATGTGGCGGTGTATGTGACCCATCTGCCTTCCAGAATCGGAGGCAAGGGCGGGGACTTGCGCAGCCTCGGGGCGGAGATCATCTATAATCACGCGATGGGGATGATGCACAGGTATCCGGGCATCAAGATCATAGTGATGGGGGATATGAACGACAACCCTACGGACGACAGCCAGAAAGTATGGCTCCACTCCAGAAAGACCATAGCCGAGACTGGGGAGGAGGACTTCTTCTGCCCGTTCGAGTCTATGCTTGCGGACGGCTACGGCTCGCTCGCATATCGCGGGGAGTGGAACATCTATGACATCATCAGCGTGAACTACAATCTCGCCTCCGCACCTGACGGGGGTCTCAAGATAAAGAAAATCGTAAAGAACAGATACTACGGCCGCGTGTTCAAGAAGCCGTTTATGACTCAGCAGTCCGGCCAGTACAAGGGTACTCCGTTCCGCACTTTCTCCAGCGGCACGTTCATCGGAGGCTATTCAGACCATTATCCTACCTATATCGTAATCGGGAAATGAGAAAGACATTGACAGTAATCGCCCTGCTCCTGTGCGCGGTCGCCGCGTCCGCGCAGGGCAGTCTCACCGGCGGAGTGAAGGCCACGGTGGTCAACAGGATTGGACGCGACCCTGTCGCGGCCGCGAAAATAGATCTTCTGAGAGGCTCCGAGCCGGTCGGGAGCTACAAGGCCGGCGCGGACGGCAGCTTCTGCATCGAAGGTCTCGAGAATGCGGCTTACGTGCTCGAGGTCAGCGCTCCGGATTTCGTCAGCAAGAGCGTGAATGTGGTCGTCGAGGGTTATCTTCGCGACCTTGTGCTTATCACGCTGACTCCTCAGCAGAGCCGCCGGGAGGTGGACGAGTCGAATTTCGCCGACTTCGATATGGACGACTCGGGCTATTCGGACTCTCCGACCATCCTCTTCGGAACGAACGACCCCTATAACAATGTCGCGGGCTACGGATTCAGCGCGATACGCTTCAAGAACCGCGGCTATGAGTCCGAGTCGCAGGACGTGTATTTCAGCGGAGTGAGGCTGAACGACGCGCTCACGGGCTATACGCCGTACTCGCTCTGGACGGGATTGAACGAGGCGGTGCGCAGCAAGGAAAGTACGAACGGTCTCGAAAGCTCCGAGTTCGGCATCGGCGGGTATAACGGGGTGACGAACATTACGGGTACACCGGACGCGGTGCGCACGGGCTGGAGATTCTCTATGCTCAGCAACAGCGCACTCTACCGCCTGCGTCTGATGGGTACCTACGCTTCTGGCGAGCTGGACAACGGCTGGTCGTATGCGGTGAACGTCTCTGCGCGGCTCGGCGGAAACGACTGGGTGGAAGGAGTTTACTACCGCTCGTTCGCCTACTACGCGGGCATCGGCAAGCGTCTGAACGAGCGGCACAGCTTCAATCTGGTCACTTTCGCGACTCCGGGGCAGAGAGGTGCGCAGAACGCTTCGACGCAGGAAGTCTATGACCTGATGGGGGACAATATGTATAATTCGAACTGGGGCTATCAGAACGGCAAGGTGCGCAACGCCCGCGTGCGCAAGACTTTCGAGCCGGTGACGGTGCTCAAGTACGAGTTCACCCCTTCGCGGACGTTCAAGTCGGCGACCACGCTGCTCTGGCGCACGGGAAGCAACGGCTACACGGCTCTCGACTGGTACGACGCTCCGGACCCGCGCCCGGACTACTACCGCAACCTCCCGAGCTACTTCTATATGGAGGATGAGGACTATAACCGGTCGAATCCCGAGAAGGCCGCCTGGGCCGAGTATGCCTGGACGCACCGGGGGGACGCATACAGGAATTATCAGCACATCGACTGGGACAGGCTGTACAATGTGAACTACAATTCCCCGGAAGGCCGCTCCAAGTACATTCAGGAGGAGCGTCACACGGACCAGAATGACCTGAACCTCGCGCAGACCGTCAAGTGGTTGCCGACGGAGTCTCTGACCGTGAACGCCGGGCTGAACCTCCGCCGGAACCGTACGGAGAACTACAAGAAGGTCGCGGACCTGCTGGGCGGAAACTACTACGTGAACATCGATAACTTCGCGGAGCGCGACTTCGCTTCCGATCCGGAGAAGATTCAGAACGACCTCGACTATTATCTCGCGCACGGCGAGGCGCAGAAGCTCTACGTCGGCGACAAATACGGCTACGACTACCTAGCGCAGATCCGCAAGGCGCAGCTCTGGGGTTCGGCCGCCTATGAGAAGGGGAGCCTGAGTCTCACCGCTGCCGCTTCCGTCGGCCGCGAGAGTTTCTGGAGAGACGGACTTGTGCGCAAGGGCCTGTTCCCGGACGACTCCTACGGCGAGTCGCAGAAGAGCGCGTTCACGACCTGGGCGGCCAAGGCGGGCGGCGCGTACGTGCTCGGAAGCTCCCATCGGCTTTCAGCCAATCTGGGCTTCTTCAACGACGCTCCCTCTTTCCAGCAGAGCTTCGTGTCTCCGCGCACGCGCAATACTCTCGTCTCCGGTCTGGACACACGGAAGACTTTCTCCGCCGACTTCAATTACCAGTTCAGCAAGGGCGGATGGAATCTGCGCTTCACGGCCTTCTATACGGACATAAAGGACCAGACGGACCTGATGAGCTTCTATGACGACTCCCAGAAGTCCTTCACGAACTTCGCTATGACGGGCATCGGCCAGAGGCATAGCGGAATAGAGTTCGGAGCCAAGATGCCGCTGCCGGTGGAGGGACTTACGCTTTCCGCCGCGGTGAGCGCGGGAAGGTACATATATGTCGGCAAACCGCATATGATTCAGACCGTGGACAACAGCGCCGAAATCATTCGCGACGAGGATGTCACCTACTGGGACAAGCATCCGGTCTATAAGATCGCCGGATATGATGCCGACGGGGCCGCCATATATGACCGGGACGCTTCCGGAGAGTATGTAATCACCGGCTATCGGCAGCATTACGTGCCTTCCACACCTCAGCTGGCGACACAGATTGCGCTGAACTACCGCACGGACAGCTACTGGTTCTTCGAGCTGAACGGCCAGTATTTCGCCGGTTCCTATCTGGATATGAACCCTCTCTACCGCACTACCTTCGCAGCGGCCGGAGGCGACGGAGTGGTGACTCCGCAGGAAGTCTCCTATATGGCGGAGCAGGAGAAGTTCGACCCCGCTTTCCTTATGAACTGCAGCATCGGAAAGTCCTGGTACATACAGAGAAAGTACAATATAGGCTTCTCTCTGGAAGTGAAGAATATGCTGGACAACCGCTCCGTGAAGACCGGCGGCTACGAGCAGACCCGTCTGCTGAGCAGCTACGGCAAGGACCGCTACTACCGCTTCGACCCGAAGTATTTCTATATGTGCGGAGCGAACTATATGCTTAACATCTATTTCAGATTCTAAGACCTATGCGAGCAAGACATATATTTTTCATCGCGGCGCTCTGCGCCCTGGCTTCCTGCCAGTCTCTGCGGGAAGAGTTCCAGCCTGTCGTGACCGGCAAGTATGACGACCCCGCGAAGAAGTCCGCGGTGACGATGCAGACGACACATACCATCGCCGCCCTCGCTTCCAGATATAAGACGGGAAGTCCGTGGACTATGGACGAGAACATAGTCATATCCGGCATCGTGTCCACCTCCGACAAGACCGGTAATTTCTACAAGAGTTTCTATATCCAGGACGAGACCGGAGGAATGGAGATAAAGATGGGCAAGAACGGCCTATATAACGATTACCTGCCGGGGCAGCGCATCTATGTGGACTGCAGGGACCTGTGTCTGGGGATGTACGGATACAAGGCCGGATCCGCCTATGGGATGGGTATGGTCCAGGTCGGTTTTGCGGATCCTACGGGGGAGTACGAGACCTCGTATCTGGAAACTTCCCTTCTCATAGACAGCCATATCTTCAAAGGGGCTGTGGAGGGCGAAGTGAAGCCTGTCACCGTCCCGGAGTCGCAGCTCCCGGGGAACAAGGACACACAGGCCACGAACAGCTT
>CAVKLO010000026.1:0-10881 GCA_963656985.1 Bulleidia sp.
CGTCTCAGAACGGCAGCTGCCGCTCCGCGTCCATTCACCGGGGGCCGTATCCCCCAACCCCTGGGCCGCTTCGAGTTAGTGCTTCGCCGGCCGTCGTTTAGTGAAGATGAAAATAAACATACCAAGAAGGTATCAATACTACGTCTAAAACTATCCAGGTGTTTAAAGTATTGACTATGAGTCACTTCTTGCCTTTCTTAAACATTCTTGAAAATATTTGAACAAAAGAGCAATGCTTCGGGAACAATTCTGATGATTTCCGACAGATTTTTATTTGAGCCTGCTATAGATTTGCCTCGGTGAAAAACAAAACAGCTTCCAAGAGGCGCCAAGGAGCACAGGAGGGGAAGCCAGCGCTATGTCGAGTTGTTCAATTAGAATCACTAAAACCGTAATAATCAATAACACAAATGAAGACACTCTACAGACTGATGGCAGTTATTGCTCTGCTGACATCCTGCGGGAAAGCACCGGCCCAAAACGAGCAGAATCAGGAAGAAACGGTCAATAAAAAAAGCAAGGTGGAAATGGGTAAGACCATCCGGAGCGAAATCCTGGGACGGTCTGTCCGATACACCATCTACCTGCCTGCCGGCTACGAAGCATCACAGGATGATTATCCTGTTCTCTACCTGCTTCACGGATATGACTTTACCGGCGACAACGAAAAAGGTGACCTCGCCTGGATGAGCGCCGGGTCTATGGTACAGAGTACCGACTCCGCACTCAAGACCGGAAGCCTTTCCGACCTCGTCGTTGTGATGCCCTGCGGCTTCAATGCATTCTATGTAAACGGCTACCTGAACGGTATGAGATACGAAGATTTCTTCTTCGAGGAATTGATTCCATATATAGAAGCCAACTATAAAGTCCGTACTGACCGCAGCTCCCGCGCCATCGCCGGCCTTTCTATGGGGGGCTACGGGACTACCCTCTACGCGTTCAAGCATCCGGATACTTTCTGTATGGCTTACTCGATGAGTGGCGCGGTAAGCGGCAACGGATATGTCGAGACTCCCAGATCGGTGATAGAGAAGGCTTTCTCGGAAGGTGCGAAACCCGAATCATTCCCATACTATATAATGGAGGTCGGAACAGGTGACCAGATACAGGGGCTCTATAATGCTAACGTGGAGTTTGACAAATATCTCAGCGACAAAGATATAGACCACAAGTACATAGAGCGCTCGGGCGGACACGACTGGACTTTCTGGACCGAATGCTACAAAAAATGTCTCGTGGCTCTCGGGGACTATTTCGGGAAATAGAACACGGCTCTCGTCAGAGTTGAGACAAGCGGTGAGCGAAAAGCCGAGAGAAGGATACAACAATAACACAAACAATATCACGAAAATCAGCAATCTATGAAATCAGACAAACAATTCTGGCCGGCAATTCTGGCATCGTTGCTGCTACTGCTGTCCGGCTTCTGCGCGACAGCGCAGCCGTCGATGATGCAAGTCAGCGGCACAGTGCTCGATTCGGGCGGATCCGCCCTTGTCGGAGCCGTCATCGAGCAGGAAGGCACCAAAACCTTCACTATCACGGATTCCGACGGCCGTTTCACCATTAAGGCCCCTTCGGGAAGCTACCTGAAAATATCCAGCCTCGGATTCATCCCGCAGCGCGTCAAGGCGGAGAAGGAGATGACCATCATCCTTCTGGATGATGTCCAGCAGCTTGAAGAGACTGTCGTAATCGGTTACGGTGTCCAGAAGAAATCCGACATCACCGGAGCCATAGCCTCCGTAAGTTCTTCCGACCTTGAAAACAGGACCATCAATAACCTCGCCCAGTCCCTCGCCGGAAAAACCAGCGGTGTCCAGGTCGTCACCACCTCGGGCCGTCCGGGCTCTTCGGGAAGCATCCGAGTAAGAGGTTACTCCTCGAATTCGGGAGCCATCAGCCCGCTCTACATCGTGGACGGCATCCAGGTCAGCGACATAGGCTACCTCGACCCGAACAATATCGAGTCGATGGAAATCCTCAAGGATGCAGCTTCCGCAGCCATCTACGGAGCACAGGCGGGTAACGGTGTAATTCTTGTCACCACGAAATCGGGAGCCAGGGAAAGCAACGGCAAGATTTTCTACGATATGCAGTATTCCATAGAGTCCATAGGACACGTGCCGGAGATGATGCAGGCCCAGGAATACATAAACTATATGGTGGAAGGCGGTAAAATCTCAGTCGACGACCTCAACACCTATTACGACGGCCGCACCAACACCAACTGGATAAACGAAACTTTCGGCAACGGAATCTACCAGAAGCATACAGTCGGCTTTATGGGCGGAAGCAAACGCGGAAACCTCTATGTGGCAGGCTCTTACCTCGACAATGACGGTGTAGTGAAAGGTGACAGGGATTTCTACAAGCGCCTCACCTCCCAGGTGAATGCCGACTATCAGGTAAAGCCGTGGTTCAAGATAGGCCTTACCAACTCCATCGAAAAATACTCCTACGGCAGCGTTTCCGAGAGCAACACTTATGGCTCCGTGCTGGGCTCGGCCATCGTTCTGGACCCGCTGACCCCGGCATACTATACCGAGGATACCCTGCCTCTCAATATGCAGATAGCGCTTGCCGGAGGCTATAACCTCCTGAAGAACAAGGACGGACTCTACTATTCCGTATCCGATTTCATCGGCGGAGAGGATGCCCACCCACTCGTGCAGACCGCCACATACGAATCCAGCAACAGCGGAATGAACGTCCTGGGCTCATTCTTCGCGGACTTCACGCCGCTGAAGGGTTTCGTGTTCACCAGCAAGTTCGGCTACAGGCTCGGCTACAGCAACTCTTCCAGCTATTCATTCCCGTATTTCATAAACACCCAGAAATACAACACCAAATACAGCCTGAGCGGCACCATATCGAACAATCTCAGTTACCAGTGGGACAACTACGCGAACTACTCTTTCCGTCTGGCGGACCACAGGTTCAATCTTATGGCCGGAATGTCGTTCAGACATTCGAGCTCAAACTACATTTCCGGAAGCGGAGATGAACTGAAGAGCTACGAGCCGAACTTCCGCTATCTCAGCTACCTCACCACGGAGTGCAACGACTCCGTCGGCGGTATTCCGAGCGAGAGCTCAAGTCTGTCATATTTCGCCCGGGCGGGCTGGAGCTGGAAAGACAGATATATGCTCCAGGCCACGTTCCGTGCGGATGCGTTCGACTCCTCCAAGCTCTCGGCCAAGAACCGATGGGGTTACTTCCCTTCCGTCTCTGCGGGCTGGACGGTCAGCAACGAGGAATTTATGAGCGGCATCAGCCGCAACGCCCTCTCCTACCTCAAGCTTCGCGGCAGCTGGGGCATCAACGGAAACATCGGAGTGCTCGGCGGCTATCCGTACACGCGCAGCATCACCGTGGGAGGCTGGGCATACCAGTACGACAGCACGGGGACTTTCACATACGGCTCAGCCCCTGCGGGTCTGGCCAATCCTGACCTCAAGTGGGAGACCTCCGAGCAGATAGACCTCGGTCTCGACACCAGATTCTTACGCGACCGTCTCTCCTTCTCTCTCGACTGGTACAGAAAAGACACCCGTGACCTGCTCATCGGTGTTACGCCACCTTACGAGACAGGAGCCTCCAGCGTGGTTATGAATGCCGGAAAGGTCCGCAACTGGGGTCTGGAATCCGAAATGGTATGGAAAGACCGGATAGGCGACTTCAGCTACAGCATCAATGCCAATGTCTCGATGCTCCGCAACAAAGTCACCTACCTCGACCCTACGGTCTCCAGAATCGGCGGCCAGAGCTATCACACCTCGACAGTCACGATGTTCGAGACCGGAAAGCCCGTATGGTATATGTACGGATATAAATTCGACCGGATAGACAGCGCCACAGGAAACCCGATCTTCGTGGACATAAACGGCGATGGCTCCATCACCTCAGATGACAAGACGGAAATCGGCTGCGCCATACCGGATTTCACCTATGGCCTGACGATAAACCTGTCCTATAAGAACTTCGATTTCACGGTCTTCGGAAGCGGAGTCGCCGGAAATGACATCTGGCTGCTCTTCTACAGGTCCGACTATCAGAAGCGAAACAATCTGAAGCTCTTCTACGACAACCGCTGGACAGAGGACCGCACCGCGGCGTCACGTCCGCGCTCCGGCTGTGTGGACGAGGACAAATATTATCTCTCGAGCGCCACCATCTTCGACGGCTCCTACTTCAAGATCAAGCAGATGCAGCTCGGATACACGCTCCCGGCGTCCCTGACGAGAAAAGTCGCCGTCGACAATATGCGCATCTATGTCTCTGTGGACAACTGGTTCACCTTCACCGGCTATCCGGGCTTCGATCCGGAGAGCGCCTCGATGGGAGCGACCGCCGGTATGGGCATCGACTGCGGTTCCTACCCTGTCACCAGAAAACTCGTATTCGGTCTGAACCTTTCATTCTAAAGCACAAGGAATATGAAAAGAATAATTATATCAGCGGCGCTGGCCGTTCTGGCCCTGACTTCCTGCGACAGCCGGCTTGACATAGAGCAGAAAGGCGTAGTCGACGAGAGCACATACTATTCCACAGACGAAGATGCGCTTTCTGCCATAACCGTGGTCTATTCCACACTCGGAGCGAGCTCCTGGTTTATGGAGAACAGCTTCCTCAATGTCCTTTCGGACGACATATACAGCGGCGGCGGAACCCGGGGAGACAACGCGAACTTCGAGCAGCTGAACGAATACAGCTTCGAAGTGAACAACGCTTACATCCCGTCCCTGTACTCATTCTACTACAAGGTGATCTACTACTCGAACGTCCTTCTCGACAAGTTCGAGCGGGGGGAGTCCTCCGCGAAGGACAGATGCATCGCGGAAGCGCGTGTTTTCCGCGCCTGGGCGCATATGCAGCTCGCGAGCCTCTGGGGCAATCCTCCTCTCGTGGACCATCTCTTCAAAGGCTCCGACGAATATAGGCAGCCGAACAGCGACCCCGCCGAACTGTGGAAGTTCATCATAAGCGAATTGGACGCGGCCGCAGCTTCGCTGCCGTCCAAGTCCGGCCTCGATGACGCCGCAGTCCGCCTGACCAGAGAGGTCGCTCTCGCATTCGAGGGCAAGGCTCAGGTTCTGAGCGGGGACTATGCGGGAGCGAAGACCACTCTGTACAAGGTGATTTCTTCCGGACTCTATGGACTCGTCCCGACATCCGCGCTGGGCGAGCTCTTCACCGGAGCATACGACAACTGCAGGGAGACCGTCTATGAAACCAATCTGGTGTATAATAAATCCAACGTCTGGTTCGCCTATGTGAACGGTCCCAATATGTACGGTCCGCGCACAGACCGGCTGAACGGATATCCTTCCGGCATCTACAATCTCGGCTGGGGCTTTTTCAACCCGCGTCAGGAATTCATCGATGATTTCCGCGCCAATGAGGAAGGTTCCCCCCGCTTCAAAGCCTGGGTGCGGAACTGGGATGACCTCCTTTCCGAAGGTGTGAACGGCATTCTGGGCAGTTATCTCTACGGCTGCTGTGGATGGTTCGACTGGAAGTTTCACGTGGACAAGGCCGACGTGCCTACGGAGGGTTACGGCTACTGCTGGATGAAGAATCCGCGCTGGATGCGTTACGCGGAGGTGCTGCTGCTTTATGCCGAGGCCTGTGCGGTGTCGGGCGACGACGGTACCGGCCTGAAAGCGCTTAACGACATCCAAGAGAGGGCGGGAGTCGAGAAGACGGCCCTCACTCTGGACAACGTGAAGAAGGAGAAGCGTTTCGAGATGTGGATGGAAGGCGTCAGAATCATTGACCTCATCCGCTGGGGAGACGTTCAGAAAACCGTTCTGCCGGAACAGGGCAAATACGTCCCTCTCTTCAAGGGCAAGTCTTCCGACGGAAGCTACATCGTGGACAGGAGCACCTATACGAACGAATCTTACGGTTTCCGGAGCGGCAAGCACGAATACCTTCCATATCCGGAAGTGGAGATTATAGCAAATGACAGAATCGTCCAGAATCCGGGCTGGGGTACGGACAAATGATGAATTATAAACGAATGACAGTTATGACCAGACATATGAATACAGTTCTGGGGCTCTTCTGCGCCTGCGCGGCTCTGATGTCCTGCAGCAAGATAGAGACCTGGAAGGAAGGAGGAGTGGTGATACCGAACAGAGTACACTACTCCGTAAGCACGGCGGAACTCATCGAGACTGACGCGGACGGAGTTTCGAGCATAAACGGTTCCCTGCTCAGATATGACATCAGTCTGTATGATGACAAGTCTTCAGACAGAGGGCTTCTCAGCATTATCGCCCCACGCGGGGCCGAGTCTTTCGACGGCACTTACAGAGCGTCTTCTGCCCATCAGGCGGGAAGCCTGCTGCAGGCTTCGGTCATAGATGAAAACGGCTCGGGCAAGGCTCTGGACGGCACGGTGGACATAGCGCAGAACGCGCTAAATTCCCTTTCCGTCTCGATGGACGGAGAGGAATACGTACATTTCGCCAAGGGCTCCGGAGTGCCGGAGCACAGCAGAGCCGCGAATACCGACTGCTGCAGGCAGTATCTCATCAGCCATACCGCAGCATACGGCGAGGGAAAATATATCCAGACTCTCAGCATAGGAGGCAAGGGAGTGAGCTGCACGGAAGGTGAATACTATGACACCTACGGCGGAACCGGGGAATACCTCATCATCAAGTTCGTGACGGAGACCGAGGCTCTCGGAGAAGGAACGTTCAGCGCTGCGGCATTGGACGAAGTCCGGACAGGAAGCTTTATGGCGGGCAAGATGGTCGATTCGGGCTGGGGCTTTTCCTATCTCGAAGGCTCGCAGTTCTGCACCCTGACGGACGGGGACTCCGCTTCCGGCACGGCAAAGGCTGTGACGGGCGGCGAGCTGCAGATTTCGCTTTCCGATGCGGAGAAGGAACTCTACGCCGTCAGCGGAACGCTCATTCTCGAGGACGGGACGATCTTCACCATCGCGTATACCGGCAGACTGACTCCCGAACCGGCTCCGGAGAGAGACTGGAATGTATGGACTGCCGCAGTCAGCAAGGTTTACACCTTCGACTGGAGCACTTACAGTTATGTCGAAGTGCCTGGCGTCAAGATGTACATCATAGAGATCAAGGATCCGCGTGATGAGACTTTGGCCGTATTCAGACCGATAGTCGATGAGGCCGCAGCCGACTTCCTCGGCAGCTTCGCGGTGCAGGAGAATGCCGCGGCCGCGGGACTGATGGTAAACGGTTATGACGCGTCGGCGTGGGGACAGGGCATCGGAGGTTCGTATTTCTACGAAGGGGAAGACCTGAACCTCATCTGTGCAGGAAGCACGGTGGCCATTTCTGGCAATCCTGACGGGGGCATCAGCTTCTTCTCCACCGGGGCCGGAGTTCTCGTGAACGGCAGCTCCTATGTGGTAAGGGATTTCGAAATCAAGGCCTATTCCGCAGATTACAAGAAATAATATCCGCTCGAATCACTAACTTTGCACCGGAAGTGAACAGCTGAAAACTATGCGGAAAATACTCCTTGCAGCCATAACGGGACTTCCGCTTCTTTCCTGCGCGAAAGAAGCGGAGGTCCGTTATGATTTCGAGGAGTTCGCTGAAATCTCCCGGACCATTTCTAACAATTCCGTGAACGCCTTCGCCGAAGACGGGAAAGGCTGCGTCTGGATAGCGACCGACAGGGGCGTGAACCGCTATAACGGTTACGATTACCACAGCTGGTACCATACGGATGACCCGGCCAGTCTGAGCGACAACCAGGTCAAATGTCTGGCGGTGGACAGTGACGGGACAGTATGGTGCGGGACCATAAACGGGATATGCCGATATACCGGACGGGACGATTTCCGGACGGTTCCCGTGAACGGGTCCGCTTTCATAAGAAACATTTTCCTGACCCCTTCCGGACGGCTGGTGGTCTGTACGCAGAACAGCGTAGAGCTTTATGACAGGCAGAGCGGAGCTTTCACCGTAATTGAGCACTTCGACAATTTTTATGGCCTCTTTTCTATGGATGCTCTGGGCCGTCTGTGGCTGGCCGGATGGAACGGGCTTCAGTGGTGGGACATAGACAAGGGGACCAAGTCGGAAGAAGTCATCCCGTCAGGGGGTGCGGTGTACAAGCGCTATATGCAGAACGGGAGATTCATCTGGATGTCCGTCTACGGGACGGGACTGAGAGTTTTCGACACTTTCACCGGGTCGTTCGCGGACCTTCCGGAGTCCCTGTCGGGATTCGCCTCGAGGGAGGGGAAAGACCTCAGGACCATTCTGGGGGCGGAAGGAGACAAGATTCTGCTCTATACCAATTCCCTTCGGCTCTACGAATGGGATTCGAGGGCGAGGACTCTCACGGAAATCCGGGTCTCGGACCTTACGGATGACCGCCGGGCCGGCATCCTCTCCACATCGATGTTGGACAGCTCCGGGAATCTCTGGGTGGGGACCATCGACCAGGGCTTCGGTATCCGCAGAGCCAGAAAGACCCGCTTCAACAACGATGACATCCTTAACGCGAGTCTGAGTTCCAAATCAGTCACGGGCATCTGCCGTATGGCGGACGGCAGCCTGGTGATAAACACTAACGGCTATGGTCTCTATCGTTATTCGGACGGGGCTGTAGTCAGGATGAAAACGGAAGGACTCTGGAACGAGAACGAGATTCAGAGACTTACGGCTTCCTCCGACGGCTTCGTTTACGCCACGGCTCCGTTTTCCGTCGTGCAGTTCCGGATCTCCGGGGACAGGGCGGAAGCCGTGAAGAGGTGGAGGCTGCCGGTAATGCAGCTGTATGACATCACGGAGGACAGTTTCGGAAGACTCTGGGTCGGCTCGTACAGCGACAAGGTCTTCATCGTGGACAAGGGGAGCGAGGATGTCACCACGGTGGAAGTGGGTTACGGGAGGCCGAGCAGCACGATGTGCCAGAAGGCCGTTCCGACAGGCGGCGGAAAGCTTGCCGCCGCCGTAGTGCACCTCGGCGTAGTGATTATCGATGAGCGTACCCTCGAAACGCAGCTGGCACCGATTTCTGAATTCTATGACGGGAAGCTGTTCATCCCCGTATGCTCATATGTCGACTCGAAAGGCCGGCTATGGATGGGAACTCGCGGACAGGGACTTTTCCGCTACAGCCGGGATACCGGAGTCATCGAGAAGATTCCGGGACTGCCGTCCAAGGATATTGTGGGCATTGTCGGGGACGGTGCTTCCAGACTCTGGTTTTCCACTCTTCACGGGCTTTACCGCTATGATTCCGAAACTGACAAGTTCATAGGATTCTTCGTATCCGACGGAACGGGAGGAGACCAGTACAACGAATCCGCCGCCGCGCTGCTTCCGGACGGGCATCCGGTTTTCGGCGGAACGCACGGGGTCACTCGGGTCAGCGGATTCGAAGACGGAGACTCCGGAAAGATTTCCCTTATCTTCGAGGACGTGTTCATCAACAACCGTCTCCAGCACGCCTATAATTCGCAGGTGATCGACGGGCGCATCGATGAAACCCGCTTCCTGCACCTGAGGCAGATGGAGGATGTGAATGTCGGGATATCCTTCAGCACCGTGGATTACGGTCTGTGGCCATCCACGCATTTCAGTTATCGCCTCGACGGCTTCGAGAACGAGTGGATAGATTCCCGGAACAACAGGAGCGCCTTCTATTCTAACCTTCCCGCCGGCCGTTACCGTTTCTATGTGCGGGCCTGGAATACGGACTATACTTCCATCCTTGCGGAAGATTCCATAGAGATCGAAGTTACTCCGCCGTGGTATCTGTCGTGGTGGATGAAATGGGCGGTCTATCCGCTGATGTTCCTGCTGCTGGCCTCAGCGTTCGCGGTATCGGCCATTCGTATTCGCAGAAGCCGCGTCGCAGCGGAGGAGGCCAGACGCAAGAGCGAGACGGAAAAGCACATCAACGATATGAATATGAGCTTCTTCGTCAACGTTTCACACGAGATGCGCACACCTCTTTCGGTAATATGCGGCCCGCTGGAGATGCTGGTCTCGGATACGGGCATTGGAGATGAGAACAGACGTCTGCTGAAGATTATGTCGAGGAATGTGAACCGCCTGCTCCGCTACATAAACCAGCTTATGGACATAAGCAAACTTGAAAATGACACTCTGGCCCTGCACGTGCGCTACTGCGATATGGCGGTCCTGGTTTCCGACCTGCTCGACACGTTCAGAATCGGTGCTGACGAAAAGGGTATAGAAATAGTGAGCGCGGGTCTGGACGAATCGTTCATCTTCCTCTTCGATGAAGACAAGGTTGAGAAAATAATATCGAATCTTTTATCCAACGCCTTGAAATTCACCGGAGGCGGAGGAAGGATAGAGGTTTCTCTGGATGCGGACGGGGGTGATATGGTACTTACCGTGGCGAACTCCGGTCCTGAAATCCCGGAGGACGCCCTCGAGAAGATATTCCTCCGGTATTATCAGGCAGCTCCCGCCGGAGGAAAGATAAACTATGGCACCGGCATAGGCCTGTACTATTCCCACAGGCTGGTGGAGCTGCATCACGGCACCATCTCGGCCCGGAACCGTCCGGGCGGCGCGGGGCCTGTCTTCACGGTGAGGATACCGGTCTCCGAGCAGGCATACTCGGAGGAGGAACGTGCCGAAGCGGGAGCCGCGCAGCAGAAGAACATCTCATCCGCCGCTCTGAACGAACCAGACTCCGAGAGCGGGAATGCCGGCGATAAGCCAGTGCTTCTCGTCGTGGAGGATGATACCGAGATGGCCCGTTTCCTGAAGACCATTTTCTCATCGCTCTTCAAGGTCGTGAACAAGTACGATGCCGACACGGCTCTCGAGGCGATGGAGACGACAAACCCGGACATTCTCATCTGTGACGTGATGATGCCCGGCACGCGTGACG
>CAVKLO010000027.1:0-10868 GCA_963656985.1 Bulleidia sp.
ATGCTCACCCAGTGCATCCTCTACCGTCAGCTGACCGGCGACGAGACCTATAAGGAGATGGAAGGCGCACTGCGTGACTGGCTTATGGGCTGCAACCCTTGGGGTGTATGTATGATAGTGGAACTGCCCGGCGCGGCGGTCTATCCGACTCAGCCGCATTCGTTCATTCCCAAGTTCGCTCTTGGCAATACCACCGGAGGCCTCGTGGACGGTCCTGTTTACCGGACCATATTCGGGAGCCTGAAAGGTGTGAATATGGAAGGCGGCATAAACTATATGGACGTGCAGCCGGGCGTGATGGTCTATCACGACAGCATCCACGACTACTCCACGAATGAGCCGACTATGGACGGTACGGCATCCCTGACCTTCCCTCTCTCGGCCTACGAAAAGGAAGGCGCACAGCTGCGCGGCATAGTGGAAGATGAAAACGGGGTGGTCACCCGCGTGAACACCGGCGAGAAGAAAGTGTACCTCGTCTTCACGGCACATTTCAGCACGGGGGACAAGGGGCGTTTCGAGAATTTCGACGGAGTGGTACCTGTACTGAACACATTGAAGGCCAAGGGAGTGAAGGGTTCCTTCTTCCCTACGGGAGAGTGCTTCCGCCAGAGCAGATACAGAAATGCCATAAAGCGCATCATCCGCGAGGGCCACTACCTCTCGGCTCACTCCGACAAGCACTTGCAGCTCTGTAGCGGGAAGCGCAGTCTCGTGACCGCCGATTCGCTCATCCGCGACATCCGCAATATGGAAGCCGAACTTGGCTCCTTCGGCCTGGAGAAAGCACAGTACAGCTGGATGATTCCTCCGTACGAGAGCTGCGACGCGTTCTCCGCCTATATACTTAAAGGTCTGGGATACAAGCTGGTGAATCCTACTCCGGGCCTCGTGACAAGCCACGACTGGATGGGACCGGACTCTCCGTCCTATCTGAGCGCCGCGACTATGGTGCAGAACATCAAGGACTTCGATGAGAGCTACGGACTGAACGGAGCCGTCATCCTCATACACGCGATGAATTATCCGGACAGGTCCGCAGAAGACAGGGTCTATAGCCATCTGGGCGAAATCATCGACTACCTGCGCGGACGCGGATATGACTTCGGTACTTTCAAGGAACTATAGGTTATGGCAGTTATAGCGATAGACCTGGGCGGAACCAAAGCCCTCGGAGCTGTCTTCGACGGCGCGGGAAATAAGGTCAGAGAGGAAATCCGTTATCTGAACGGAGCCGGTGGAGACGAAGCTGCGGACTTGACCGCCGAACTGGTCTCCTCACTCAAGGATTCCTATGCCTCTGAGAGCATAGAGGCCGTAGGGGTATGCGTCCCGGGAATCGTGTATTCGAAAGATGACACGGTCTGGGCTCCGAACATCCCGGGCTGGAGCAGATACCCGCTTAAAAGGCGCATCGCCGAAGCCGCAGGCCCCGGCATAGAGATAGCCATAGAAAGCGACCGGACCTGCTACATCCTCGGAGAAGTGTGGAAAGGAGCCGCGAGAGGCTGTGAGAACGCCATCTACATCGCTGTAGGCACGGGAATCGGAATGGGGATTCTCGTCGACGGACGGATATTGCACGGCGCGAACGACATAGTCGGCGCCTGCGGCTGGATGGCGCTCCAGTACCCGTATGTCGAAGATTACATCCCGACAGGCTGCTTCGAGCATTACGCCTCAGGAAACGGCATCGCGACGCAGATCCGCAAAGCCCTGCGCTGCGCCCGCAACTACAGCGGAGTGCTGAGCGGCAAGCCGATAGAGGATGTGGACTCGCACGACGTGTTCTCGGCATACGACCAGGGAGACCATCTCGCGACCAAGGTGCTCGACAAGGCGGTCGAGATGTGGGGAATGGCCGCGGCCAATGTCGTAAGTCTCTTCAACCCCGAGAAGGTCATTTTCGGCGGCGGAGTTTTCGGACCCGCCGGCAGGTTCCTGGGACGGATTTACGATGAAGCCTGCAAATGGGGACAGCCCATAGCGATGCGGGACGTGCAGTTCTGCGTTTCGCAGGTTCAGGGCGAGGCCGCCCTGTACGGCTCGGCCTTCCTCGCCATAAGGGCCGCCGGACTGGAGTAGGATAACGAAAAGAAGTATAATGTATGGATAAAGGATATTCGACCCCCAAGGTGTTCATCGCCGCCTGTGCGGGAATGTCGTTTTTCGGAATGGCGATGCTTTCGTTGGCTCCCATTCTCGGAAGGCTGAACGAGATGGTCTCCGGAGCCAACGCTCTGCCCTCCACTATGTCTCTGGGCATTCTTCTGGGGACCGTGATTTTCGGCCCGGTAGTGGACCGCTTCGGCTACAAGTCACTGATGGTCATCGCATCGGTGATGGCTCTGGCCGGAGTTCGCGGCCTCGCGGGTTTTCAAGAGATTGGCCCTCTCCATATCTCCATATTCTGTCTCGGCTTCGGCGGCGGCATCCTTAACGGAGCGACGAACGCCCTGGCTTCGGACATCTACGACGATGACAGAAGGGGAGGACGGATAGCCCTGGTAGGCGCGTTCTACTGCATCGGAGCGCTTCTCTGGACTTTTATGAACCTTTTTACGGAGGACTTCACCATTCCGCTGAACATCGCTTCTGTAGTGATGGCGGCGGCCATAGTATATTTCCTCTGCATA
Source organism: Bulleidia sp. (assembly GCA_963656985.1). GTDB lineage: Bacteria > Bacteroidota > Bacteroidia > Bacteroidales > UBA932 > Cryptobacteroides. Next base: position 2,637 of record CAVKLO010000027.1, read on the forward strand.
AAATTCCCGGCGGCCAAGCCTTCCGAAGCCGTTTCTTTCAGCAAAAGCGTCGGTCTTCTGAAATATCCCGCCCTGCTGCTGCTTGCGCTCGTGCTCTTCTTCGAAAGCGGTTTCGAGGGGGCGCAGGGTAACTTCAGCGCATTGTTTATGGAGAGGGGGAAAGGCTTGGACGCGACAGCGGCCAAACTGGCTATGACGGTTTTCACGGTGGGGATGCTCGCGGGCAGGCTCCCGCTCGGCAAGGTGCTCTCGCGCATAGGGAATCTCGGTGCGCTTTACGTCTATCTGGGTATAGGACTTGCGGGCGTGCTGCTGCTTTCTTTCGCGTCTTCGACCCCGCTCTGGGCGTACCTGTCTCTGGGACTCATCGGTTTCGGAATCGCCGCCACCTATCCGGTGATTCTGAATTATGTCGGCAGCGCGTTCAGAAATCAGTCGGGCACTGCGATGTCCATAGCCCTCTTCGTCGGCCTGCTCGGGCAGTTCACCTGCAATAAGCTTGCCGGTGCGGCTTTCGATGCGGGGGCTTACGCCGTCCTCCCGATAATGCTGTCCTCCGCCGTGTTATGTATGATGGTCATAGCGCCCCTCGCCGTGAAAGCGGCTTCCAAGATAAAGGATTAACAATCAATAATAAAAACTATTAATTATGTTAGCAAAAGAATGGAAAAAGAACGCCATCGGCGTGATGGATGAAATCGAGCAGACTCAGATGGAACAGATCAGGAAAGTGGCGGAAGTTATGGCGGACTGCATCCAGTCCGGTCATCTCGTACACACTTTCGGCTGCGGTCACGCGAATCTTCCCATCGAGGAGATGTATCCGCGCATCGGCGGCATCGTGGGCTTCCATCCGCTCTGCGAGCTTCCGCTCACCTTCTTCACCCACATCACCGGCGAAATGGGAATCAGCCAGTTCCTCTGGCTCGAAAGGGCCGAGGGCTACGGCCAGGCCATAATGTCCAGCTGGAATTTCGAGAAGGAAGACCTGCTCTGGATTTTCTCTCACACGGGAGTGAACGCGGTGAACATCGATGTGGCGAACGAGGCCCACAAGAGAGGGATGAAGGTCATCGTCTGCGGCTCCGCCAGCCGTACCGGCGACAAGAAGCCTCGTCATTCCGGCGGAAAGAACCTCTTCCAGATTGCTGATTATGTGGTGGATACCTGCTGTCCGCTCGAGGACGCGTCCGTTCCGCTGAAGAATCATTTCGACAAGATAGGTCCGCTCTCCACTATGGCTTCCGTGACCTGCGTATGGATGATAATTACCACAGTCTGCGAAATCCTCGCCGACAGGGGAGTGAAGCTGCATATCAATCCTTCCCACAACGTTCCCGGCGACACCACCGCGAGAGAGCGTCTGGACGCGGCCATCGAAGCCTATAAGGAAAGCGTGAGACGCTGCTAGGGCGATGTCCGGGTTCAAGATAATCCGAGGAGGGAAAGTTTTTTCCGGAGGGGGCTTCGTCCGGGCCGACGTCATCATAGACGGCGGCGTCATAGCGGAAGTCACCTCCGCCCCCGTAGAAGTGGAGGGAAGTGAATGCATCGATGCCTCCGGGATGTACGTAGTCCCGGGAGGCATCGACATTCATATCCACGGAGGCGGAGGGCACGAGTTCATCGAGGGAACCGAAGAGGCCTGGCGCGCCGCAGTGCGCGCTCACGCCTTCTATGGGACTACTTCCCTTCTTCCCACCCTTCCGGCCTGTCCCGTGGAGACGGTCCGCAAGGGCATAAGCATCTGCGAAAAGCTTGTCACCGAGCCGGACAGCCCGGTCCTGGGGCTGCATCTGGAGGGGCCTTACTTGAATCCCGCGAAGGTCGGAGCCATCATCCCCGAATACGTTACACCGCCTGTAAAGGAGGACTATGAGAGCCTGCTTGACTCCACTTCCGTCATCAGGCGCTGGGATGCCGCGCCGGAACTCCCCGGTATGGAGCGGTTCGGCAGCTGTCTCGCCCGGCACGGCGTACTCGCTTCCATAGCCCATACCGTGGCGGAGTATCCTCAAGTGAAGAGGGCCTTCGACGCCGGCTTCACTCACGCCACTCATTTCTACAATGCGATGACTTCCGTACATAATGTCCGGGAATACAAGCACGAGGGTACCGTGGAGAGCGTCTATGCGATACCGGAGATGACCGTGGAGGTCATAGCGGACGGAAAGCACGTGCCGCCGCTTATTCTGAAGCTCATCTGGATGGTGAAGGGCGCGGACCGCACGGCCCTCGTCACGGACGCGCTGGGCTGTTCCGCAGGCGCTTCCACCTTCATTTTCGACCCCCGTGTCGTCATTCACGACGGAGTCTGCAAACTCGCCGACCATTCCGCTCTGGCGGGAAGCATCGCCACTATGGACCGTCTGATAAAGACCGTGACCGAGGCGGGAGTCCCGTTCGGAGATGCCGTCAGGATGTCTTCCGAGACACCCGCGCGCATTCTTCACGCGGACGGCCGCAAGGGCGGCATCGCGCCGGGCAAGGACGCTGACATCGTTTTCTACGATGCGGACATTTCGCTGCGTCTGGTGATGCAGCGCGGGCGCATTATCCGTGACGAACTCTGAGATATCCCGCCTCCGCAGCCGGCGGCAAAACGTTTTACGTTGCGTAATGTCGCGCTTTTGTGGCGAAATCGCCGCCGCGTTTGGCGAAATCTGACGCTTTGGGTCAAATTCAGCATAGCTTTGCCGGCAAATCCAAATACTATGAAGATTACCGGAAAGAATGTGCTGATCACCGGCGGAGCGTCGGGAATCGGAAAGTTGATGGCGGGCATCTGTCTCGAGAAGGCCGCCTCCAACGTCATCATCTGGGACGTGAACCAGGCCAATCTCGACCGTGCGGCCATAGAACTCGGAACGGTGAGACCCCGCATCGGTGGAGCCGCGCACGGACAGCTGCACTGCTATGCGGTCAATGTGTCGGACAGCGAAGCCATAGCGTCTTCATATCTGAAAGTGAAACAGCAGATCGGGGAGGTGGACATCCTCATAAACTGCGCGGGCGTGGTGCGCGGAAACAATACCTTCGACACCCAGACGATCCAGGACATCCGCCTGACTATGGACGTGAATGCTACGGCCCCGATGCTGGTGGCTATCCGGATACTTCCGGATATGCTCCGGCGCGACAGCGGCCATATATGCAATATAGCCTCGGCGGCGGGAATGCTCGGAATGCCCAGGCTGTCAGTGTATTGCGCGAGCAAATGGGCGGTGATAGGATGGACTGAGTCTATGCGCGTGGAGCTGAAACAGGCCCGCAGCAAGGTCAGAGTCACCACCGTCGCCCCGTATTTCATAAACACCGGAATGTTCGACGGAGTGCATTCGAAGATATTTCCGATACTCAAACCGGAAAGGACGGCGAAAAAGATAGTCAAGGCCATAGAGAAGGGCAAATCCTTCAAGGGCATCCCATTCTCGTACCACTTCATAAGAAGCTGTCAGGCACTCCTGCCGAATGTCCTCTTCGATTACATATTCGGCAAAGTATTCGGCATATATTCCGTGATGGACCGCTTCACGGGAAGAAAGGAGAGTCCGGCTCCGAAAAATGCGGCCCAGCCGCTCACAAGAAAAGCAGTATAGTTATGGAAAACACCCCGGAAGAACGCATAAGGGAGATTTACGAAAATCAGCGCGCATATTTCCGCAGCGGAGCCACGCTCAGCACGCAGTTCAGACGTGACAGCCTGAAAGCATTCGAGAAGGCTGTGCGCAAATGGGAGAAGCCGCTATGCGACGCGCTCTGGCAAGACCTCCACAAATCCTACGAAGAGGCATATCTTACCGAAGTCAGCATTCTGCTCGGCGAACTCCGCACGCATATCCGCAAGCTGCGCAGCTGGTCCGCGCCCCGGCGCAAGTCCACGCCTCTGAAGATGTTCCCCTCCTCCAGCAGGATAATCGCCGAGCCTCTGGGAAACTCGCTCATCATTTCTCCCTGGAACTATCCCGTCCAGCTGCTTCTCACTCCGCTTGTAGGGGCGATATCGGCCGGCTGCACGGCTCTCCTCAAGCCTTCGCCCTATGTCCCGACAGTGTCCGGGGTCATAGGGGAAATGATAGCGGAAACCTTTCCCGAAGAATACATCGCCGCAGTTCAGGGGAACAGGGATGTGAACACCGCCCTGCTGGACTTGCGCTGGGATATGATCTTCTTTACGGGAAGCCCCTCTCTGGGCCGCGTCGTGATGAGCGCCGCCGCGAAGAACCTGACTCCTGTGGTGCTCGAACTCGGAGGGAAAAGCCCCTGCATCATAGACCGTGACGCGGACTTGAAGATTGCAGCCCGCCGTGTGGCCTGGGGGAAGGCCCTGAATGCAGGCCAGACCTGCATCGCCCCCGATTATCTGATGCTCCACGAAAAGATAAAGGACGAATTCCTTGCCTGCCTGCGCGATGAATTCACCCGACTTCTCGGCGAGGACCCTCAGAAGAGCCGCCATTTCGTGAGGATAGTCAGCGACAAGGCCTTCGACCGTCTGTGCGGCTATCTTTCGGACGGCGAAGTTCTCTTCGGAGGGCATACGGACAGGCGGGAGCGCTACATCGAACCTACCGTACTCGACTCTGTCAGCCCCGACAGCCCGATAATGCGGGAGGAGATTTTCGGCCCGCTCTTCCCCGTGCAGACATTCAGCAAGCTCGACGAGGTGATAGAGTCCGTGACCTCCGGGGAGAAACCCCTGGCTCTGTACTACTTCGGCAAGAATGGAGATAAAGTGCTGAAACACACCTCTTCCGGCGGAGCCTGCATTAACGATGTCATTATGCATATAGCAAACGAGAACGTACCTTTCGGCGGAGTCGGCAATTCGGGACTGGGCAGCTATCACGGCAAACTCAGCTTCGACGCGTTCACCCACTACAGAGCCGTCATCACCACTCCCGCCCGCTTCGACGTGCCGCTGCGCTATATGCCTTACCGGATGTTCGCCCTCGTGAAGAAATTCCTGTAGAGTAGGTCGACAATATAAGATTGGCCGCTGCGTGCGCAGCGGCCAATCTTTTTTCAAGCTCTACGATGAGGAACGCACCCGCCCCCTCGCGCTAAGACCCCAGCACGATGAGCAGCATACCCGCGAGCAGCACCGCGAGGTCGAAGGCCTTGGCGCGGATGTTCTTCTCCCGCAGCATCAGCGCTCCGAAGACGAAAGGCACGATGACGCTGCCGCGCCGCACGATGGACACTATCGAAAGCATAGTGTCAGGGCAGCTCAGGGCGTAGAAATAAAGAAAGTCGGCCAGAGTGATGAGAACCGCGATCAGCGGCAGAGTCCAGTCCCAGCGGAAAGGCTTGAACCATTCGGAGGAAGCCTCCGCACCGCGTCCGCTCCACAGTTTCATCCCCAGCAGCAGGAGGGCCATAATGGCCGTGATATAGACATTCGTCCAGCTCTGCACGAAAAGCGGCTCCAGTGATTTCATTATATGCCTGTCATACAGCGCACTCGCCACTCCGGTAGCCACGCTTATGGCAAGAGCGAGCATCCCCCGGCTTCTCGTGAAGCTGACGCCTTCACGGCTGCTCGTGCGGCTCAGCATAAAGAGGGCGTAGAAAGAAATGATGCTGCCGGCCCACTGGAAGGCGTTGAGCCTCTCACCGAAGAGCAGCAGCGAAAAAAGCAGTACGAACACCGGCCGCGAGGCTTTCACCATACTGACCGTCGTAAGCGGCAGCAGCTGCATAGCCATCAGCCCCGAAACCCAGGACGAAGTGACTATCAGCGCCTTGAGCACCAGCTTCATATGGTCTCCCGCAGAGCCGCAGCTCAGCATAGGAGCGAGAATCAGCGAAGAGAAAAGCGTCGAGAAGAAAAGCACGTGCAGCACGTCGTTTCTCCTGAGCGAATGCTTCTTGGCCACATCGTAGAAGCCCAGAAAGACAGCCGACAATACCGATGCCCAGATCCACATACTCCCTTACAGTGTCTGTCCTCCGATGAACTCCCTCATAATGGAGGTCGGCGGAATCGCCGCGATCTCCCGTGGAGTCAGCGTAGTCATATGACTCATATACTCCAGCAGACTCTTTGCCTTGGCATATGCCGGCGAGGATTCGCTGATGCCGCAGAGCAGCGGCTCGGCATAGTAGCGCAGCAGCGGAATGTCGTAGAGCATCGAGGAATTGAACACCACCTCGGCATTCTCCTCGAAAGGGAAGATGTTCAGAGTCTCCCCCCGGCGAACGCTCGGCCAGCGGATGATGTTCGTCTCGGGAGAGATTCCGCGCGTGCGGTTGTCGCGCACGATGCGTCGTATCAGACGTTTGTCGGTAGTCGAACAATGCACTTTCTCTCCTCCGTTCAGAGCGGACAGGGCCGAGATATAGACTTTCAGAATTCTGTCCTGGTCCACTCCGGGAGTCAGCGCCGGATTCAGGGCGTGGATTCCTTCCATAAAGAGTATGTCGTTCTGCTCCAGCTTCATACGTCTGCTCTCGTCCATAACGCTCTCCCCACGGACGAAGTCGTAGCGCGGGATGATCACTTCGCGCCCGGCGAGCAGATCGTTCAGGTTCTCATTCAGCAGCTCGACATTCATCGCTCCGAGACACTCGTAATCCTTCTCCCCGTTCTCGTCCAGCGGAGTCTCCTCGCGGCTGCGGAAATAATTGTCAAGCTCTATCACCTTCGGATTCAGCCCGAGCACCCTCGCCTGCTGCGCGATTCTCAGCGAAGAGGAGGTCTTTCCGCTCGAAGAAGGCCCCGAGATCATAATGATGCGACACTCCCTCCTGCGCCAATAGACCAGATTCGCGGCCTCGGCGTACTTCCGCTCCTGCCGTGCCTCGCAGAGGTTGATGAGTTCTATTCCGTGGCCTGCGGCCAATGCTGCATTGACTTTGTCGACCGTGTCCACGCCTATTGCGTAGCACCAGTCCTTGTATTCCTGCCTTGCGGCTTCAATCTTGTTCATAACACTTCTTTCAGATACTCTCCCGTGGCTGAATCCTGCGTCTGCGCTATCTGTTCCGGAGTGCCTTCCGCGACTATCCGGCCTCCCCCGGATCCGCCCGCCGGCCCCATATCCACGATCCTGTCCGCAGATTTCAGCACATCGAGATTATGTTCTATTATCACTACGGTATTGCCCTGGTCCACGAGCTTCCCCAGCACGCCCAGAAGCACTTTTACATCTTCAAAATGCAGGCCCGTAGTCGGTTCGTCCAGCACATAAAGTGTCCTTCCCGTCGCTTTCCTATATAATTCGGACGCAAGTTTCATCCTCTGGCTTTCGCCTCCCGACAGGGTGACCGACGACTGGCCGAGCTGCACGTAGCCGAGTCCCACATCCACGAGAGCCTTGAGCTTCTGCGCTATCTTCGGAATCCCCCGGAAGAACTCGTAAGCCTCAGAAATCGGCATATCGAGCACCTCGGAGATGTTCTTGCCCTTGTAGCGGACTGCGAGGGTGTCCTCTTTGTAGCGTTTCCCCCGGCACTCGTCGCAGACCACGTTCACCGACGGCAGGAAATTCATCTCTATGACCTTTATGCCCGCTCCCTTGCAGGCTTCGCAGCGTCCCCCCGGAACATTGAATGAAAAACGTCCGGCCTTGAAGCCGCGCACTTTCGCATCCGGAGTGCTCTCGAAAAGGCTCCTGATGTCGTTGAACACATCGGTGAACGTAGCGGGATTGCTTCTCGGGCTCCGTCCTATGGGACTCTGGTCTATCTCTATCAGCTTGTCGATTTCCTCGTCCCCGATTATCTCCGAATATGGCAGCGCCCGCTCCTTGGAGCGATACAGTTTCTTTTTCAGCACCGGGACCAGAGTCCCGTTTATGAGACTGGACTTGCCGCTGCCGCTCACCCCGCTCACTCCTATCAGACAGCCCAGCGGCAGCCGCAGGGTCACGTATTTCAGATTGTTCCCGCTCGCTCCCTTGAGTATCAGGAACTTGCCGTTTCCCTCTCTCCTCTGTGGGGGCACCGGAATCGAATTCTCGCCCCTCAGATATGGCAAAGTGACACTCCTCGGGGAGAATTTCCCATTCGCTGCGGCACCCTCGCTTACGGGGACCGGACCGCTGTAGCAGATGTGCCCGCCGTTTTCTCCGGCCCCGGGCCCCACGTCCACGAGATAGTCGGCCGAGTCCATCGTCTCCCGGTCGTGCTCGACTACGATGACCGTATTGCCCTCGTCGCGCAGCTTTTTGAGCGAAGTTATGAGCTTGCGGTTGTCCCTCTGGTGTAATCCTATGGACGGCTCGTCCA
>CAVKLO010000028.1:0-3151 GCA_963656985.1 Bulleidia sp.
CATCTCATCGGCGGCCAGTACAATATCGGAGGCGTGGACCTCCCGTTCTCATTCCTCGGCACCGATTACGCGAAACTGAAAAACTCCCGATACGAGGGCTGGATGGCGGGCGCGGGCCTTGCCTACGGCTATGCCTGGCCTCTCTCGGAGCATTGGAACCTCGAAGCCGAGTTCGGCTTCGGCTATGTCTATACCCGCTACGATTCCTTCCAGTGCGAAAAGTGCGGTGAAAAACTCGAAGAGAACAAGAACCACCACTATGTAGGCCCCACCAAGGCTGCGCTTAACCTGATATATATATTCTAAGAAGATGAAAACCAAGGATATCATACTCCGGGCGGCGTTGCTTCTGCCCTTGATATATGTGCCGCTGACTGCGGGCGCTCGGGCCGCGCATCCGGCAGAAACCGTCGCGACAGCAAAAGCTGAAGATAGAACGGGATCGGCGAGAGCTGTAGAACAGACGAACGATGAAGACAGAACGGGATTGGCCGGAGGCCGGACAGACGCTGAGAAAAAAACGGGATTGACCGGAAGCCAGACAAACGCAGAGGATAAAACGAAATTGGCCGGAGGCCGGATACAGCTCGAGAACGTGCAGATCTGGAAGGAGCGCAAGGACGTGAACGTCTCGCTCGACCTGAATCTCGACGGTCTCGTGCTGCGGCGCGGACGCGGTCTCGTGCTCGCCCCGATGTTCGTCGGTGGCAGCGACACTCTGCGCCTCGGGACGGTGGAAATACTTGACAAGCAGCGCTTCATCTACTATCAGCGCAGCGGAAAGACAGCTTCCGCGAACCCCGCGAAAGTCATTTTCAGGAAGAAGAACAGCGCCCAGAGCGAGCACCTGGGCTACACTTTCCCTTACGAGAGCTGGATGAACGGCGGCAGCTTCATAATCGAGCGCGGCGACTGCGGCTGCGACCAGGCGATGATCGGCGCGGAATTCCCGGAGGAGGAGACCGTGCGTGAGCAGATTGCGCTCGTCGCCGAGCCGAAGGACTATCTCCTCGCCTACGTGCGTCCCGAGGCCGAGGCCGTGAAGAACCGCGAAGAGTCCGGCTCGGCCCGTCTGAACTTCGTCGTGGGCCGCTCCGAGATCCGCGCCGACTTCTCCTCGAACGCCTCCGAGCTCGAGAAGATCCGCAAGACGATTGACCTCGTGCGCGACGACGCCGACGTGACGCTCACCGGCGTGCAGCTCCACGGCTACGCATCTCCGGACGGTCGCTACGCGTCCAATGCCGTCCTGGCGCAGAAGCGCACTGAGGCACTCGAGAAATACCTTATGGACTATTACAAGAGTCTGGACACCAGGCTCTTCACCGCCTCTTCCACGGCCGAGGACTGGGAGGGCGTGAGAGAGTATGTCGCCGGCTGCGGCTATGCCGATGCGCAGAAGATGCTCGAAATCATCGACGGGAACCTCACCCCGGACGAGAAGGACCGCGCCATAGCGAAAGCCTGGCCGGATTTCTACAGGAACACCCTGCTGAAGGAAGTCTATCCCGCTCTTCGCCGCACCGACTACCGCGTGAGCTACAGCGTGCGCAACTTCGACCTCGAAGAAGCACGCCGCATCATAAACGAACGTCCGGCCTACCTCTCGCTTAACGAGATGTTCCTCGTGGCGAACAGCTATGAAGTCGGAAGCGAACAGTTCAGCGACGTCTTCGACATCGCGGCCCGTCTCTATCCGGACAGCCCGGTAGCCGCTCTGAACGCCGCCTGCGCCGCTCTCGACAGGGGAGACCTCGCCGGAGCCGAGAAATTCCTGCGCAGCGCGGGCGACTCGCCGCAGGCCCTGAACGCACGGGGAGTGCTCGCCGCACGCCGCCAGGACTTCGACGCGGCAGCGGAGTACTTCACTGCCGCCTCCGCTCTTCCGCAGGCGCGGGAGAACCTCGCAGCCCTCGCCCATAACCGCGAAATCTTCGAAAATCAGTGATTAAACAAATATTAACAATTTAAATTCATTACAGATGAAAACGAAATCTTTAATCCTTGCGGGCCTCGCTCTCTCAGCCCTCGTGGCCTGCAACAAGGAAAACAAGGAAACCCCTGTCATCAACGGGGGAGAGGCGTATATCGCCGTCCAGATCGCTTATGCGAACCCGTCCACAAGGGGAACGGCTCCTACTGATCCTTTCGCTTACGGAACAGCGGAGGAGAACAAGATCAGCGGCAGCGCGAACTTCTTCTTCTATTCTGACGCCGGCGCTTATGTAACACACGCTGCACAGGAAATTACTGGAACTGCCAACACGACAACTCCCGCTGAAAATGTAGAGTGGATCGGTAACGGAGTCGTAGTTCTCAAGGGACTCACCAGCAAAGCTTCACCTAAATATATGGCTGTGGTTCTTAACGGCAGCGATGCCCTCATAACCAACCTCAAGGGAAAATCCATCACTGAGGCGCGCAGCTACATCACTGAGGAATATGCTGACAAGACTACAGTATCGGCCACCGCTCTGGACAAGTTCACTATGACCAGCACGTCATACGATAACAGCGACGCCACTTCCGGATATTACTGCTCGACCCTTACCTCCTCGATGTTCAAGGAGTCAGAGGCGGAAGCGCAAACAGCTGCCGCCATTGGAACAGACGTGGCCGTCGCTTATGTGGAGCGCCTTGCCGTAAAGGCGACGCTTGGCGTTACAGCGGCATCTACAGTGGCTGCCGGTACCACCGTTTACTCCCTCGGCACAGGCACAGAAGTTTATGACGGAGCAGGTGCATTCACCAATCCTGCGCTTTATGTAAAGGTTAACGGCTGGGGACTCAACTCCACCACCAAGGATTCCTACACATATAAGAACATCGATGTGAGCTGGAGTTTCACCGGTTTCGTATGGAATGACGCCACGAACTTCAGAAGCTATTGGGCAAAGTCCACGAACTACAGTCTTACAGCCCCGGCCGTGTACTATCCGGAGATGTATGCTAATGCTCCGACAAACAATTACGACGGGTCCAAGAACACTCTGAATTACATCAGCTATGATGACTGCACAGTCTCTGTAGGTTCGAACGCCTATTGCCGTGAGAACACCAACACCAAGACCGTTCTGAACGGAAACAATTTCAGCAGCACCGCTACCTGCGTCCTTCTCACCGCTCAGGTGGTGGATAACACCGCTGCTCC
>CAVKLO010000028.1:3161-10761 GCA_963656985.1 Bulleidia sp.
ATAGGTACTATACGAAGGACGGCTACCTTGATTTCGTTCTGAACAGAAACACTGCCGAAGTACCTTATGTAGCGTCAGGTACTTCATATGTGAAGGCCGACAAGTCGTATCTTGAAATCGTGAACGACGGTGATGCTTATATCCACGTAAGCTTCAAAGCCACTGACCCTACGACGGGTACTGCATACACTTACTATACCGACGCTACCGGTGGCACAACGAAACCAGTTGCAGACATCAATACGGTATGGAACAAGACACTGACTCTTGCCGAGTACTACAAGGACGGTATGATGTATTACAACATCCCGGTAGAGCATCTCGGACAAACAGGCACCTTCGCCAAGGGTACTTACGATGAGGCTGATTACGGTGTAGTCCGCAACCACTGGTACAATCTGGACATCACGAAGATCGCCAATCTCGGACATCCTGTAGCAGTTCCTGACGAGCCTATAGTTCCGAACGATGACGACGCCAAGAAGTACTACGTCGCCGCGAAGATCAACATCCTTTCCTGGAAACTCGTTAAGCAGAGCGTAGAACTCTGATAGATATCCGTTCCGGCGGGCGGCGGTCCGCGCGGCCCGCCGGAATTATAAAAACTTTTTACGAATCACTCTATGCTGTCTGATTTCAAGGTAAAGCTCCGCACCCTGCTCTCCTCGGCACTGGTCTGCATTGCGGCGTCAGCCTGCGGCGAACTCATCTACGATGACCCGGAGGACTGTCCGGAATATCGCGTGAAGTTCCGCTACGACTGGAATATGAAGTACGCCGACGCGTTCGCCCACGAGGTGAAGGCGGTCACCCTCTATGTACTCGACCCTCAGGGCAGCATCGTCTGGTCCGCCTCCGAAAGCGGCGAAGCCCTCGCCGCCGGGGATTATTCTATGGTCGTCAAAGTGCCTGCCGGGAAGTATGACCTGCTTGCCTGGTGTGACGCCGATGAATTCGGAACCTACTCTTTCGGTAAGGGAAGCCTCAAGACTGACCTGACCTGCTCCCTTAACAGCAAAATCTCCGGGGACGCTCCGGCCTATGTCGATACCGACCTCGACAGGCTCTACTACGGCTATCTTTCCGCCGCCGATTTCAGCGCGAAGAAGGGGAAGGTGACGGTGACGCTCGGCCTGAAGAAGGACACGAACAGCTTCAAGGTCGTGCTCCAGCACCTTTCCGGCGCTCCTGTGGACTGCGACAAGTTCGACTTCTCCATCTCCGCCGACAACGCTCTGATGGACTGGGACAATTCCCTGCTTCCGTCCGCAAGCGTCGAGTACCGCGCCTGGTCGGTCTATTCCGGCTCCATAGCCCTCGGCACCCGCTCCGAAGACACCGAGGCGGCTCCTGCGGCCACCGAACCTGTCGAAATGAACAGTGAGGCTTCGACCGTCACCCCGGCCGCAGCCCTCGCGACCCGCTCCGAAGCCCTGAACGTGGCCATCGCGGAGCTTTCCACAGGGCGGCTCGTGAAAGGGCACAGCCCTCGCCTGAACATACGCCTGAAAGACTCGGGCGAGACGGTGCTTTCCGTTCTGCTCATAGACTACGCCCTTCTCGTGAAGGGCAGATACAACGAAGGTCTGGACGACCAGGAATATCTGGACCGCCAGGACGAGTACGATATGGTCTTCTTCCTCGACGAGGCGGACCGCTGGGTGGACTCGTTCATATACATCAATTCCTGGAAAGTGGTCCTGCAGCACACGGAACTTTAGAAAGACAGTGCGCCGCCGGAAAGCTCCGGAACGCCCCGTCGGCGAAATTAAAAACACGGCGGCTTCGGAACGCTCAGCCGGCGAAATGAAAAACACGGCGGCTCCGGAACGCCCGGCCGCCGCAAAGAAAAGAATGAAAGAACTGAACGCAATACTCACATCTTCTTCGGCACGTGTCCTCGCGGCGCTGGCCCTGGGCTGCCTCTGCCTGCTCTCCTGCAGGAAGGCCAGCACCTTCGAGCCGGAGCCGGAACCGCAAGGGGAGGCATCCGTCGTGACATTGCGTATCACCGCCGGCGAAACCCCGGCCACCCGCTCCGGCAGCGATGAGGGCGGCGCTTACAGCGAATCTCCCGCCGGCAGCGCAGTCATCCTCGCGAGCAGCACCGCAGCCGCCCTCGCGAACACCTCCCCGGCCACCCGCGCCGAGACCGAGACCGACGATGCCGGCGTCTCCTTCGAGAACTGCATCGACATCAGCTCGACCCACATCCTCTTCTTCATCGACGACAAATTCAGCGAGGAATTCATCCCCGAAGCCGTCGAGCCTGTGGGCAGCGCGACCTACCCTACCGAGTGGAAGCTCCGGGGCCCGATACTGAACCCTCCCGCTGCCGGTTTCAAGGTCGCAGTCCTCGCGAACTGCACCCTGCCGGCCCTCACCGCCGGAGTCTCCACCATCGAAGACCTCTGCAAGAGTGCGGTCTATACAGCCTACGCGGCCGGAGCCACCGAGGCATTCGAGCCTTCCGCCAGTTCGCTCATCCCGATGTACGGAGTGCAGACCTACGCCACCGGCCTGACCTTCCGCCCGCGCATCGCCACCGACCTCGGCCAGATCGACCTGCTGCGCGCGATGTCGAAAGTCATCGTCCGCAACACCTCCGGCAAGACGCTCTCCTCCGCCACGCTGAAGGGCTACAACCTCCAGGGCACCGTCGCCCCGCTCTCGCTCTACACCCGCACCTCCGACTGGACGCACGCGAACACCTACGACCGGCTCGCCAAGTGCCTCGCTGTCCATCTTCCCTCCGAGGCCACGGCCAATGAAACCTCTTCCTCCGCCCGTTCCGTCTCCCTCATACAGACCTCTAAGACCGCCACCGAGGAAGTCTGGACCGGCTATTTCCCGGAATATCTGAATGCGAACACGGACGGTGACGCCCTCTCGGACCGCGCCCTCATAGACCTCGCGTTCGACGGACTGAGCGCGAAATACAGCGTGGATTTCAGATACTACGCCTCCCCGTCCTCCGCCGACGACGGAAAGCGCTTCGACCTGAAGCGGAACCATATCTACGAATTCGACATCACCAAGGTCGACGCCTACAGCCTCTCTATGACCGTGATAGCGAAGCCTTGGGACGTGAAGAACCACTCCTACTCCTACGACGAGAACGTCACCGTGAAGGATACCGGCAAACAGACCTGGCATTGGGTTGCCGACGGCAGCGAGGTCGCCAAGGATACCGGCAATGACCACAAGATGACCTTCCCGGGTCTCGGCGACATCAAGCTCAGCTTCACCATAGACACTCCGCTCGAAGCGGAATGGATAGCCGTGTTCGAGCAGAAGTCCGGCGACCTTAACCACTTCTATTTCGAAAGCACCGGCACCGACCGCGCCACCGGCATCGTGGACGGGAATCAGACCGATCTCATAATAAAGCAGCGCGACTCGAACGGCTCCGCCAAACTCGTGATATACGTGCACTACGGAAACATCTCCTTCAAGGCTTCAGCGGTGCTCGGAGGAGAATACACACTCGAGAAATATTAGGGACAGACACTATGACAAGACGCATATCCACATACATTCCGGTCATTCTCTCGGCGCTCCTCGCCCTCTCTTCCTGCGGCAAAGAACCGGGTCCGGTCACGTCGGAGGAGGGGACTCTCACCCTCTGTCTCTCGCCCTGCGATATGGAGCTGACCAGAGCCGAGACCGAATACGGCAGCGAAGACTTTAACGAGAACAGGATAACCGGCTTCAAGCTCTATTTCTACAGCGAAGACTCCGAGACCGCAGCGGCGAAGTACATCTACCCCGCCTCGGGCCTCGCCGGCCTCGCTAACGGAGCCGCCGATGGCTACAGCACTAACGGCCTCACCGTCGATCCGACAAGCGGCAAGGTGACGCTCAGACTCGCCCTCGAAAAGTCAGTCGGCGCGTCCCTCTTCCCTTCGGGAGCCTCGCAGTGCTATGTATATGCCGTCGCGAACACCGGCAGCCTCGTCACCCTCCCTTCCACTGCGGGCGACGCCGCCACATCGAAGGAAAACCTGAAGAAG
Organism: Bulleidia sp.; assembly: GCA_963656985.1. GTDB lineage: Bacteria > Bacteroidota > Bacteroidia > Bacteroidales > UBA932 > Cryptobacteroides. Next base: position 7,175 of record CAVKLO010000028.1, read on the forward strand.
CTTTCCGTGAGCGCGGACTTCGGCCCCACTACATCCTCCGACCCCTTCGCGGAGCCTCAGGCGGATTTCGTTATGGACGGGTCCGCGACGCTCACCAAGGATGCCGACCAGAACATCAGCGGCACCGTGGAGCTTTCCCGCGCCGCCGCGAAAGTCACTTTCTATGTCACCGAGGTTAAGCCCGTGAAGGATCTTTCCACCGGCACTGTGCTCGGAACCTGGAACGCCCTCACTGACCGGATGCGCGTCTGCTACCGGAATGCCGTGAACATCAGCTATATAAATAGCGAGACGAGCGCAGCCGAACGCTCCGGCCACGTCGTGAGCTATACCACTTCGCAGGGCCGCCTGCTCTCACCTTTCACCACCTCCGCGGGCAAGACGAACTGGACGCACTCCCTGCCGTTCTACTCCTATTTCGACGAGTGGACCTCGTCCTCTTCCTCCGACGCGCCGTACCTGATTCTGCAGATTCCGTGGAGCTACACTAAGACCGGCGAATCCACCCCGACCAGATATTTCACCTGCTACTACGCCGTCCCGTTCAATTCCATCCCCTCCGCCGTGACCGGCAAGTGCCGCATCGACCGCAACACCTGGTACAAGGTGTCCCTCTCCGTCAGCATTCTCGGGTCCGGTGACCCGGACAATCCTACCGAGATTCACCCCTCCTATATGGTCCTACCCTGGGGCAGCACCCCTGTGCAGACCAATGCCGACCTTGTGCGCTACCGCTATCTGCTCGTCGATCGGAACTCCTTCGTGATGAACAATGTGGACGCGCTCGAGATTCCCTTCTACTCTTCGCATAAGGTCACTCTGGTAAGTGCTGAAATGAAGAAGACCGTGCTTAAGCCCTCCTCGGGATACAAGCCTTACGAGACCACGGTGGCTTCTTCCGACTATACTCTGGATTTCGACAACACTTCGCTTCCCGGAAAGAGCAAGGTGACTTTCACCCACGCTCTGGAGAACGACTACAGCGCCGACTACGATGTCACAGCCTATACCCTTACCTTCACCTTCCGGCATAACAGCGGCGACTCCGAGGACGCCAACTTCACCGAGACCGTGACCATCACCCAGTACCCCGCACTCTATGTCGTCGCGGAGCTGAATTCGGACTGTGTTGACCCAAGTGCCACAAATGGTATTTCTGCCAGTGGTAATAATCAACATCACGGCTATCTTTACATTAATAATAAGCAATCGACAAGTTCCAACTTTACTTGGGATAAGGTTACAAGCAATCCCGGCAATAAAGATCCTTACAGATATGTCGTGACTGTGAGTTCTTTACCTGCTGGAAGTCAATATGTCATCGGAGACCCTAGAACAACGGAGATTACTATCCCCGTATTAAGTTATGTTGATGTTGGAAGGAGGCGCTACTACGAAGAGTGGTCCTCCGCAAATGATATGGACGGCACATCACGTAAACTTATGTACTATTATCCAACTGACACAGATGGTAATCGTGTGAATAATATGGTGGCTCCATCTTTTAGAATAGCCTCTTCCTATGGTGCGACCACAAATATGTCATACGCAGATGCACAAAAAAGGTGTGCTTCATATCAGGAAGACGGTTACCCTGCCGGCAGATGGCGAATTCCGACAAAGGCGGAAATAGAGTATATGGTTAAGCTTGCCAATGATGGAAAAATTCCGGTGTTGCTCTCTACCGATTCATATTATTGGGGAAGCAACAGTACGGCATATAGGCCGAACGGCTCTACATCAACGAGCAATTCATATATCCGCTGCGTCTATGACGAGTGGTACTGGACGGACACGTGTACGAAAACGACTTTCACCTGGGGAGACAAGGCAAGATAATGGACTGAAATGAAAAGATATCTGTCATATATGCTTCTGGCTCTGGCTGTGCTGGGAACGGGCTGGGGATGCGCGGAAAGATTGGACGTCCCGGATGACGGGACGGCCGAGGGGAAGACTTGCCTGAACTTCTCCGTGGCTTCGCCGGAGCGGGGGAGTGCGACGCGGGCGATCTCCGAGAGCATCACGAGTCTCTGGGTGCTCGTCTTCGACAGCAACGGCTTTTTCGTGGAGTGCAAGCAGGCGACGCCGGTCACGCCGAACGTCTTCGGGACGGACGAGAACACGGAGTATGAGTTCAAGGTCGAGCTGCAGGCGAGTCCGACTCCGCGCACGCTGCACTTCGTCGCGAACTACGATTTCGCCTCGAAGTATCCGGACTATAACCACGAGTATTACCTGATGAGTCATCTGACGGTGAAGCGGACTGATGCGGCGGCGCAGACCTATTGGCAGAAAGTCGTGCTGGATAACGGCATCCCGGAGGCTTTCTCCGATTTCTCTGCGGCGGATGTGAAAAAGTTGACGAGGATTCCGCTGGTGCGCAATTTCGCGCAGGTGTCGGTTTCGAGCAGCACCTCCGAATTCGTGCTGGAGGGCTTCGCTCTGCTGAACGTGCCGGACGGGGGCTGTGCGGCTCCGTGCGTGAGAGCGGACTCGGATTTCGCGATTTATCATACCTCCGATGTCTCCGGGGACGGCTACGGGAACAACCCTTGGGTCAGCCGCAGCTATGACGAGCTTTCAGCTTCCTATGACGGGGTCTCCGCTGACGGCTTCACCGGTTTCCTGCCGGCGGATGTGACGATAGATTCTTCAGTGCCGACTGACGCGGATTTCACTCTCGGGGACAAATATATGTACGAGAGGCCTTATTCGGGGGACAATACGAATACGTCGATCATCGTGAAGGGCCGTTATAAGGGAGCGGCCTCGACCTATTTCAAGATAGATTTCGTGAAGTCGGTGAATCCCGAGAACGGCTTCAACGTCTATTATAACATCCTGCGCAATTTCCGCTATGAGGTCGATATCAAGAAGTGCTCTACGAACGGCTATGACACCGTGGCCGAGGCTATAAACGCTCCTTCGATGAACAATTTCCTCTTCTCGGTGGATACTCAGGACTACAGCAACATTTCCGACGGTACGGCGCGTCTTTTCGTCGAATACACGGAGAAGACGATCGTGAACACGGATGATTTCGAGTTCAAGGTAAAGTATGTCCCGGACGTGAATTATCCTAATGTCACCGTCTATGCGGGTACGCTGAAGGTGCGTGACAAGGATACGAATCTGGTGTTCAGTCCGGGCGGGACCTACACTTCCGCCCAGTCGGCGGTGGTGAAGTCCATCAGCCTCACGGGCAGCGATGTGGACTCGTCGAAGGATTCCGAGGGCTGGCTCCATCTCAAGGTGACTCCTCAGGACCTGCCTTCTTCGGGAGAGCAGACCCAGTCTGTGGTGTTCTATGTGATGGATGCTACGGATCCTGCGGGTACGACGCTTCTGGTGGCGCGGACGGTGATCCTGCATCTGCGTCAGCCGAGCGATATGGAGATAAATATTGACTCTTCGGATTCGGGGGTTCCTACCGCTTCGGGAGAGGAGTTCCTTTTGAATCTCTACATTCCGACGGGTCTGAACAAGTCGGTGTTCCCTCTGGACTTTCTGATCGAGTCCTCCACGAACAATCTCACTCCGGATTCGAGCAAGAACGCCGATACCTATAAGAGCGGCTATATGTC
>CAVKLO010000029.1:0-9952 GCA_963656985.1 Bulleidia sp.
GACCTTTACTTCGACCGCGCTCTTGATTCCGGTGATGATGTAGCCCACATCGCCGCAGGACACCTGCTGGGAGGGCTGGAGCTTCATCTTCAGCACGCCGACCTCCTCGACATCGTACTCCATACCCGTCGCCACGAACTTGACCTTGTCGCCCTTGCGAATGGAGCCGTTTCGGATCTTGAAGTAGGCGATCACTCCTCTGAAGGAATTGAAGACGGAATCGAAGATGAGTGCCTGCAGAGGGGCCTGCGGGTCTCCCGACGGGGCGGGAATCTTCTCTATGATGGCATCCAGAATCGGAGCCACTCCCTCGCCCGTGCGGGCGGAAATCCTGAAAACGTCCTCTGCATCGCAGCCCAGAAGGTCGCAGATCTGGTCGGTGACCACCTCCGGCTGTGCGGACTCCATATCTATCTTGTTCAGGACCGGAATGATTTCCAGCCCGTGGTCGATGGCCTGATAGAGGTTCGAAATGGTCTGCGCCTGCACCCCCTGTGACGCGTCCACCACAAGCAGGGCTCCCTCGCAGGAGGCGATGCTCCGGGAGACCTCGTAGGAGAAGTCCACGTGTCCGGGAGTGTCGATGAGGTTCAGCCGGTACTGCTCACCTTTATAATTATATGTCATCTGGATGGCGTGGCTCTTTATGGTGATGCCCTTTTCGCGCTCCAGATCCATATCGTCGAGCACCTGGTTCTCCATCTCGCGCTCCGCGAGAGTGCTCGTGAGTTCCAGAAGGCGGTCGGCAAGCGTACTCTTGCCGTGATCTATGTGTGCGATGATGCAGAAATTCCGGATATGTTTCATATACTCGAGAGTTAGACCGTTTCGGTATGCAAATATACGGCAAAAATCCGTACCTTTGCTAAATCCGTATAATCGAAACCTCGACAAGTTATGGCCACGAAAGAAGAACTCATCAGAATCTCTTCACAGGTAAGGCGGGACATCATCAGGATGGTGACCGCTTCGCAGTCCGGTCATCCGGGCGGTTCGCTGGGCAGCGCCGATGTGCTGACCGCGCTTTATTTCCACGTTATGAAACACGATCCGAAGACCTGGACGCGCAGCTGCAAGGGTCAGGACGCTTTCATCCTTTCGGCCGGGCACCTCGCGCCGGTACTATACTCGGTACTCGCACGCTCGGGCTATTTCCCTGTTTCCGAGCTCGGTACGCTGCGTGCCTTCGGCTCGCGCCTTCAGGGACACCCTTCGGTCGAGAAAGGACTTCCCGGCATAGTGCAGGCCTCCGGCTCTCTGGGCCAGGGACTTTCCTGCGCGGCGGGCATCGCCCTGGGCAAGCGCCTCGACTCAGACGATAATTTCGTCTATGTCCACTGCGGCGACGGCGAGAGCGAGGAGGGTCAGATCTGGGAGGCCGCGATGTGGGCGGACCACGAGAAGCTCGACAATCTCATCGCCAGCACCGACTGGAACGGCCAGCAGATAGACGGCCCCACCGAACAGGTGGCGGGCATAGAGAATCTCGAGGGGAAATGGAAGGCGTTCGGCTGGAACGTGCTCGTCGCTGACGGACACGACTTCGACGCCATATTGGCCGCCTATGCGGCGGCCAAGGCGAATCGCGGCAGCGGAAAACCTGTGATGATTCTGTTCCGCAGCGTGATGGGCCGCGGCGTGGACTTTATGGCGGGCACGCACAAGTGGCACGGGAAGGCTCCGAGCGTGCAGCAGTGCGAAGAGGCTCTCGGCCAGATAGAAGAAACATTGGGCGACTATTAGGAATGGATATGAAGAAGTACACATACACAGAGAAAAAAGATACGAGAAGCGGTTTCGGAGCAGGACTTGCCGAGGCCGGGAGGGCCGACGCGAGAGTAGTGGCGATGACCGCTGACCTCAAGGGTTCCCTGAAGATGGACGAGTTCGCCGCCGAGTTCCCCGAGAGGTTCATCCAGTGCGGCATAGCCGAGGCCAATATGGTCGGAGCGGCGGCCGGTCTGGCCATCACGGGCAAGATTCCTTTCGTAGGGTCTTTCGCCGAATTCATCACGGGCCGCGTTTATGACCAGATCCGCCAGGAACTGGGCTACGGGCACACGAACGTCAAGCTGGCGTCTTCGCACGCGGGCCTTACGCTCGGGGAGGACGGAGCTACGCACCAGACTATGGAGGACGTGGCCCTTATGCGCGCCATCCCGGGGATGGCGGTCCTGAACCCTTGCGACTATAATCAGACCAAGGCGGCCACCATCGCTGCCGCCGCGTATGACGGGCCGGTGTATCTGCGTTTCGGCCGTCCGGCCTGGCCGGTGTTCACGGATCCCGATGAGAAGTTCGAGATAGGCAAGGCCTATATTATGAACGAAGGAAACGATGTGACGCTCATCGCCAGCGGACATATGGTGTGGGAAGCGCTTCAGGCCGCCGAGGTTCTCGAAGCCCGCGGAGTGAGCGTCGAGGTCATAAACCTCGCTACCATAAAGCCTCTCGATGAGGAGACGGTTCTCGGCTCGGTCCGCAAGACCGGAGCTATGGTAGTGGCCGAGGAGCATAACAGCGCCGGCGGCATCGGTGAGCTCATCGCGGGGGTTCTTGCACTCAAGCTCCCGACGCCTATGGAGTTCATAAACGGCGGCGACCGTTTCGGTCAGTCCGGAAAGCCTCTCGAACTTCTGAAGGCCTACGGAATGGATGCGGACCACATCGTGGAGGCCGCCCTCAGAGTCATCAGCCGCAAATAAGGATAAGCACTTCGCCGGATGACGGAAGGGCAGGAAATCGTAGGACTGTGTCGCGACGGACGGAGCCGGGAAGCTTTCGAAAGGATCGTCCGCACGTACAGCGAACGTCTTTACCGCCACGTCCGCAGCTTCGGATGCAGCCACGAGGATAGCGATGACCTCCTTCAGGACATATTCATAAAGGTGTGGAATGCCCTTCCCTCCTACAGGGGCGATGCGCAGCTTTTCACCTGGCTGTGGAGAATAGCCACGAACGAGACCCTGAACTTCTTGAAAAGCAGGAGGTTCAGGTTTTTCCTGTCTTCCAGGACCCTGGATGTCCGGGAAGAAAACCGCGCCGATGACGATCCGTGGTTCGACGGGGATGAGGCCCAGAAGCTTCTGAGCCTCGCACTGCGGAAACTCCCTCCGAAACAGAGGGCGGTCTTCAGTATGCGCTATTTCCAGGACTTGAGCTACGCGCAGATTTCCGGAATTATGGGGGTGAGCGTGGGGGCGCTGAAAGCCTCGTACCATCACGCGTATATGAAGATACGCGCGGAATTGGAGAATAATATGTAGGGGGAGATTAAACCTTCCGGGTCGAAAAATGTCTATCTTATCGTAAGTTTCTCATTATGGTCGATAAAAAAAGAGATGTACTGGAAGACGGCAAGCTGCGCCGGCTTCCTTACAGTGTGCCTCCGGGATATTTCGAGGGGCTTGAGGCCAGACTGTCCGAAATTCCTTCCGGGCTGCCGGCGGAAAGGCCTTCAGCCCGCGGTTTCTTCCCGAGGGTGGCTCCATACCTTGCCGCTGCGGCCTGCACAGTGGCCCTCCTCGTGGCCGGAATACATTTCGCAAGCCGCCCCGGCACTGAAGGCGAGACGGTTTCCGAGGAGTATCTCAGGTATTACTCCGCTGACCTTCTCCCCGTGACGCGAACCTACATAAGTCCCGCCGACGAAGAAGCGATGGCCGAGCGGGAGCTTGACGAGGATGACATCAGGGAGTACCTCATCTCCAGCAGGACTTCCACGTCCCTCATAGCCTACGTCCTGGACGAATAGAGACATCAAATATAATTCTTGACAATATGAAAAAGAGTGTTTTACATATCGTGTTGGCGGTTCTGGCCGTTATGCTGGCAGTCCCGTCCGCAGCTTTTGCACAGGAGAGAAAAGAGGGTGGCGACGATGCCTGGAGGGAACGCGTAGAGAGCAAGAAGATAGCGTTCCTCACTTCGGAGATGGATCTCACTCCGGAGGAGGCTCGGGTTTTCTGGCCTGTATATAACAAGGCCCGGGAAGAAATGCGTGAGGCTATGGACAAGGTGATGAAGACATTCGGAGAGATGGACAGGGCCGTAAAGGACGGAAAGAGCGAGAAGGAGATATCGGCTCTGGTACACGCCTACACCGCCGCGCTTGCCGCCACGAAAGGAGTGGAGGAAAAGAATGCCAAGGCTTATGAGCAGGTGATATCTCCGGTGAAAGTGGCGAAGCTTCTGGTGGGGGAGGAGAAGTTCCGGATGCAGCAGATACGCAGGCTGGGTTCTCCTGACGGAAAAAAAGGCGGCAAGGACGCGAAGGAACCGAAAGGCGCACCGGCCGACAGGCCTTCCTGTGAAGCCCCGGTGTGCGCAGCACCCTGCCTTTTGGGGCGTTACATATATTGATTACTTCATAAGCCCGGTTTTATGATTATCGAGGCTAAAGGCATAAGAAAGTCCTTCGGTACCCTTGAGGTACTGAAAGGACTTGATTTCAGTGTGGACAATGGCGAGGTGGTGGCCATAATGGGGGCTTCCGGAGCCGGCAAATCCACGCTCCTGCAGATTCTGGGGACGCTTTCCACTCCCGATTCCGGGGAACTGAAGATAGACGGGACGGATGTTCTGAAGCTGCAGTCCCGGGAGCTGTCCGATTTCAGAAACAGAAAACTCGGCTTCGTGTTCCAGTTCCATCATCTTCTGCCGGAATTCACGGCCGTGGAGAATGTGATGATTCCCGCGTTCATCGCCGGAAAGGGTGTCAGAGAGGCCCGTGCCGAAGCGGAAGAGCTGCTGGGGTCGATGGGGCTGGCAGACCGTCTCTCGCATAAGAGTTCCGAACTTTCCGGCGGAGAGCAGCAGAGAGTCGCCATAGCCCGCGCGCTCGTAAACCGTCCGGCGGTGCTGTTCGCGGACGAGCCGTCCGGAAATCTGGACAGCCGGACCAAGGAGGAAATCCATTCCCTGTTCTTCAAGCTGCGCGATACCCTGGGTCAGACCATAGTCATCGTGACTCACGACGGAGGTCTCGCCGACCGCTGCGACCGCTGTCTGAATATGCGTGACGGCCAATTCGTGTAAATCTGTTATTATTGTAACGTTTTTTTCGGAAATTTCTTGCAGAATGAGATTAAATCGTTACATTTATACGTTGTTTTTTCAAGTATGAGAAAATTAATTATCATCGCGCTGCTTTTCTTTTTCGCTGCCGGAACGCTGACAGACAGTTACGCCGTGCCTGCCCGTCCGGGGGTGGTCACCCTCAGGCAGAAAGACGGCAGCATCATCAAGGCCCGCATTCACGGCGATGAGTTCTGTAACTATGTCACTACGGAAGAGGGCTACAATATCATCGGCGGAGCCGACGGCAACTGGTATTTCGCGGAGCTTGACAAGTCGGGCTCCCTCGTTTCTACGGGCATCAGGGTCGTCCCCGTCTCTCGACTCGTCTCCGCCGAGCGCTCGCGTCTGAAGAAAGGCTTGCGCCCGAGTATGACGGCGCGTCAGGCTCAGATGAAAGCTTGGGCGGCATCCTCGGCTCTTTCCGCTCCCTCCTCCGATGAGCGTCCCCCTTTCCTGAGCGGCAGCGCTATGGCATCCTCCGGCAAGCAGAAATCTCTCGTGATTCTGGTAGCCTTCAGCGATGTCCCTTTCCGCGAGAACAGTACCCCCGAGGCTTTCGATGAGCTGATGAACGGTCGCAATTATACCCTGAACGGTGCCACGGGAAGCGCGTGGCAGTACTATTATGAGAATTCGAACGGGAAGTTCGATCCGGAATTCACGGTCGTCGGCCCTTACACCCTTTCTCACGAGAGGGCCTATTATACCGCGAACGATGATGCGAAGGCACACGAGATGGCCATCGAGGCGGCAAGACTTGCGGATGCGGACGTGGATTTCTCGCAGTATGCCACAGACGGATATGCATACGACATCTTCGTTTACTATTCCGGCGGAGAGGAGGCTGACGGTTCAGACCCGAACGGCATCTGGCCTCACCGCTCGTATTTCGACACCATCAATATCGACGGCGTGAAACTTTCCGGCTATGCCTGCAGCAGTGAACTCTGTTTTCAGGCCGACGGCTCGGTGGGTTTCACCAAGATAGGCTCCTTCTGCCACGAGTTCGGCCACACTCTGGGCCTTCCGGATTTCTATGACACGGGTTCCGGTTCCGCCACCGATACCCCCGCCAACTTTTCCCTGATGGATGTAGGGTGTTATAACAATTACTCCGGTACTCCGCCCGCTATGAACATTCTGGAAAGATGGATGCTCGGTTGGGCTGAACCCGAAGTGCTGGAGGCGGATGGCGATTATGTCCTGCAGCCGGTCACGTCAGATGCCGGCTATATGGTCCGCAGCGCGAAAAATGGCGATTATTTCCTTCTCGAATGCCGGGGAGCCGGACGCAGTGTCTGGGATGAGGCGAGGTATCTGGACTATTTCGGTCTGGGTGTTTTCCGGGGTATGCTCGTGTATCACGTGGACGTGTCGAAAAAGTCTTCCTGGAGGAACAATTCAGTGAATGTCACCTCCGGTGGCGAGTGCTTCCGTCTCGTCTATTCCGACCCTTCCTACAAGGGATACTATATGCCGGCCTACATCCCGGGCCACTGTTTCTTCCCGGGTTCCTCAAAAGTAACTGAAATCAGGTACGGCACGTCCGGCGGCTATGAGGCACGTGACGGAGGCAAGCCCGAAGGGGACATCGCCGGAATCGCTCTGAACGATGACTTTACGGTATCCTTCTCATACGCGACCCGCGCTTCCGTCATAAAAGGCATCAAGGCGGATGCATATCAGCACGACGCCATAATCAGCTGGAGCGATGACGATGCCACGTCCTGGACGGTCACTTATGCGCCGGTTTCCGGAGGCGAAGCGCTGTCAGTCACCGTGACAGACCGTTTTGTCCATCTGCCGGCCCTGAAGGCGGGAGCCGCCTACAAGGTATCCGTTGTCAGCGACCGGCAGGGCGCTGCGAGTCTTACGCTGACCACCGCCGCCGAGGGAAGCGGGAATCCGCGCATCACCCTCTCCGCCGGGACACTCTCGTCTTCTTCCGCTGTGCTCTTCACTCTGAGCGACTGCGGCGACTACAGCGACGTGCAGTGGACTGTGGACGGCGCGAAGTCCGATAACTACAGGACTCTCGCCAAGGGCGAGCGGCGCATTCAGGCGAGTGTCATATTCCCTGACGGAAGCAAAGAATACTATCTCCGATATGTTAATGTAATACTCTGAAGATGAAACGCTTACTTTTTTTGCTGACCTTGCTTCTCCTTTCGGTCTCCTGCGTCCGCGACAACACGAAGGAGCTCCGCGAGAATTTTCAGACGCTTCAGACCTGCGGCATCTGTGACAAAGACGCGACGGTCCTGAGCATCGATATGTCGGAATATCAGTATATGTGCAGCCCGTCGAAGGGCATATACCGCTTTACGGACGAGACCGGGACGAAGAACCTTACGCTTACGCTGACGGGCGCGGAGCTTTCCGAAGGCGTATCCGTGCAGGGAGTCATCTCCGGAACCCTGGGGCAGAACGGGATGAAGTTCGAGGACCTGTACATACTGAAAAAGAGTTCGTCTCAGGTATGGCTTTGGTCGGATGCCGACAAGCGCGGTGTCATCCTTCCGGCTTGGGGAACAGTGAACAGATGATAACACCAAATAATTAATTTCATTAAAACTTATGAGACAAAAACTGTTTTTGATTCCGTTTCTGATGCTCGCGCTTGTCCTGCAGGCGGGTGCGCAGAACGTGAGTGTGAATGGTACTGTCCTCGATGAGAACAATGAGCCCGTCATCGGCGCGGGTGTGCTTGTGAAAGGCACGTCCGATGTCGGCGTCATCACCGACATCGACGGACGTTTCTCTCTGAACGGACTGCGCTCCTCCGACATTCTCGTGATTTCCTGCGTGGGAATGATAACCCAGGAGGTGGCTGTGAAGCCTGAACTTACCGTCATACTCAAAACTGACCGGGAAATGCTCGACGATGTCATAGTGGTGGCTTTCGGTCAGCAGACCAAGGCATCATTCACCGGCTCGGCGGCTGTCGTAAAGAAAGAAGAACTTGAGAAGAAGCAGCTGACCAACGTGCTCAGCGGCCTTCAGGGTCAGGTGGCGGGTCTTCAGATGGTGAACAATTCCGGTTCGCCTACCGCCACGCCTTCGATGGCCATCCGGGGATTCAGCTCCATAAACGCCGGCACATCGCCGCTCATCATCGTGGACGGCGCGCCTTACGACGGGGGCTGGAACAACCTCAACCCTAACGATGTCGAGAACATCACCGTCCTCAAGGACGCGGCCTCGAACGCACTCTACGGCGCGCGCGGCGCGAACGGCGTGATTATGATCACCACAAAGAACGGCAAGAGCGAGAACGCGACCGTCACCTTCGACAGCAAGTGGAGTATGAACAGCCGCGCGACCGTCGACTACGACTACGTGAAAGACCCGGCGCAGTACTACGAGATGCACTACGCGATGCTCTATAATTACTACGTCCGCGACCGCGGAATGTCCGCCTACGAGGCGCACTCTGCGGCCAATGCCAATATGGGCGGAGCCACTGCTGACGGCGGTCTGGGCTACATCGCCTATTCGGTCCCGGACGGCGAGTACCTTATCGGAACGAACGGCAAGCTGAATCCTCACGCATCTGTCGGGAACCGCCTCTATTACAAGGGGAAATACTATACCGTTATGCCTGATAACTGGATAGACGAAGCTTTCAGGCACAGCCTCCGCCAGGAATACAACCTGAGCCTCACCGGCGGCACCGACAAGCTCAGATTCTTCGGCTCGCTCGGCTATCTGAATAACGAAGGTATCGTTTACAACTCGGATTTCGAGCGCAACACCATACGTCTCAAGACCGACTATCAGGCCAAGCCGTGGATGAAGCTCGGCGCGAATATGAACTACGCCCACAGCATTTCACACGACGTGGGAGACGGTTCGGGAACCTCCATCTTCGGCATCGCCAACACGATGGCCCCTATCTATCCTGTCTATGTCCGCGACGGGGACGGAAAGATAATGTACGACGAGAACGGCAAGATGTATGACTACGGCTCCGGTGAAATCGCCGGACTGAACCGCCCGGTTCTCTCGCGCAACAACCCTCTTCAGGAGAACTCCCTGAATACGGACAAGACCATAAACAACTCGATGAGCATCACCGGATATGCCGACATCACTCCTCTCGAAGGCCTGAAGCTTACGCTGAACGGCACCCTCACCAATGGCGAGTCCCATTACACCGCCACCCAGCAGGGCTTCTACGGCTACGGGGCCACGGCTTATCCGGACGGCTATGTCTATAAATACAACAGCCACATATATTCGCTCAACTTCCAGCAGATTCTGACCTACACCAGACAGATAGGCCGTCACAACATTTCCGTTATGGCGGGCCACGAGAATTACGACTACAAGAGCGAATGGATGAGCGCCGACCGCGAGGGACTCTTCTCCTATTTCGACGCGCAGGAACTCAGCGCCGCCATCAAGATCAAAGAGAATGCCGGATCTTCCAGCCGTTACAATACCGAAGGATGGTTCTCCCGCGCGATGTACAATATGGATGAGAAATACTTCCTTTCCGCTTCCTACCGCCGCGACGCATCCTCACGCTTCCATCCGGACCATCGCTGGGGCGACTTCTACTCCGTCGGAGGAGCCTGGATACTCAGCAAGGAAAGCTGGTACCGCAGTTCCTGGCTGGATATGCTGAAGCTCAAGATATCCTGGGGACAGCAGGGCAACGATTCCATCGGAGACTACCGTTACACCGACACCTATTCCATCCTCTATTACGACGGGAAGCCTTCACTCTCCCTGAGCAGCATAGGCAACCCGGAGATTACTTGGGAGACGAACAGCAACTTCAACGCGGGAGCCGAGTTCGAACTGCTGGGCGGCCGCATCACCGGTAGCGCCGAATACTTCAACAGAGTCACCACCGATATGCTCTGCT
>CAVKLO010000029.1:9962-10621 GCA_963656985.1 Bulleidia sp.
GCTTCGTATATGTGCCTCTCTCGGGCGGTTACGGCGGCTCTTACGACAACGTCGGAAATATGCTGAACAAAGGCGTCGAACTTGACCTGACATTCTCGCTTGTCCGCAGGCGCGACTTCAACTGGAATCTCAGTCTGAACGCCACCGGCTTCAAGAACAGAATCACTATGCTGCACGAGGACAACAAGAGCGCCGAGCTCGACGGTCACTACGGCTACATAAACGGATCCTACTTCTACGGCGAGGGACTGCCGCTGCATACCTTCTACATCAAGCGTTACGCCGGAGTGAACGAGCAGGGACAGTCGCAGTGGTATGTGAAGCAGGACGGCACGGACGAGCTTGCCAAGACTTCCGACTACACCAAGGGATCCTATTTCAACTGCGGAGACGCCGATCCGGACATCTACGGCGGCATCGGCACTTCCCTCACCTGGAAGGGCTTCGACTTCTCCGTGAACTTCAACTACAGCATCGGCGGCAAGGCCATCGACTACGGCTATGCGGCCCTGATGGCGAATCCTAACGTGCAGAATACCGGAAGCAGCTTCCATAAGGACCTGCTCAAAGCCTGGTCTGAAACGAACCGAGATTCCGACATCCCGCGTTTCCAGTTCGCCATCCAGCCTGTCGATGACTATGCAAGCTCCACTTCGGAC
>CAVKLO010000030.1:0-10415 GCA_963656985.1 Bulleidia sp.
GAAGCTGCTTGAAAGTCTGCGGAGACTGCGGCAGAGCGTAGAACTGGCCCGGATTCATACGGGAAGGCACCACGAAGTCGCGGGCTCCCTCCGGAGTGCTCTTTATCAGATACGGAGTCTCTATCTCCATAAATCCATTGCGGTCCAGATAGCCGCGTACCTCCTGTGCGAGACGGTGGCGCAGAGCCAGAGCCCTCTGGAGAGGCGGACGGCGCAGGTCCAGATAACGGTACTTGGCGCGCAGGTCCTCGCCGCCGTCACTGACTTCCTCGATGGTGAAAGGAGGAGTCACGGATTTGTTCAGAACCGTGACGGATTCGAGCCTGATCTCGACCTCGCCCGTGTCCATCTTCGCGTTCTTGCTCTGACGCTCGATGACTTCGCCTTCCGCCTGTATGACGAACTCGCGTCCGAGAGCGGAGACGGTCTCCTGGAGAGCCGCATCGGATGCGTCCACCACAAGCTGGGTGATGCCGTAACGGTCTCTCAAATCTATAAAGGTCATACCGCCGAGTCTGCGGGTCTTCTGAACCCAGCCGGCCAGAGTTACTTTCTTTCCTTTGTCTGCGATGCGAAGTTCGCCGCAAGTGTGTGTTCTGTACATTATTATTGTCCCGTTACCAAAGGTGGCCCCCGGGGAGGCCACCTTGAATTCTGTTTTCTGAAAAACGATTAGTCCTCGTCCTTTTCCTGAGCTGCGTAATCTGCAAGCAGCTTGGTCTGGACATCTCCAGGAACCGGCTGATAGTCAGCAAACTCCATTGTGAAAGTAGCTGAACCGGAAGTGATGGAGCTGAGGGTGGTCGAATAGCGGTAAAGCTCCGCGAGCGGAACTCTCGCCCTGAGAACCGAGAAACCGCCGTCCGCTCCGAGGTCGCCGAGAATGCCGCGGCGGTTCTGGAGGTCGGACATACAGGCTCCCTGATACTCCGCAGGGGTGAGAACCTCCACGTTGTAGATAGGCTCGAGAATCTTAGGGCCGGCGAGACGGAAGGCCTCCTTGAAGGCGTTGCGGCCCGCGATGATGAAGGCGATTTCCTTGGAGTCCACCGGGTGCATCTTGCCGTCATAAACGAAGACGCGGATGTCGCGGGCATAGGAGCCTGTCAGAGGTCCCTCGGACATCTTCTCCTTTATACCCTTGAGGATGGCCGGCATAAAGCCCAGATCGATGGCGCCGCCGACTACGCAGTTATAGAACTCGAGTTTGCCGCCCCATTCCAGCTCGGTGATGTCCTGGGTCTTGATGTTCAGCTGTGTGTCCTTGCCGTCGATCTTGAACTTGGTGTTCAGCTCGCCCTCGGCCGGGCAAACGAGCAGATGGACTTCTCCGAATTGGCCGGCTCCGCCGGACTGCTTCTTGTGACGGTACTGCGCCGTGGCGACCTTGGTGATGGTCTCGCGGTAAGGCACCTTCGGGGCGAAGAGCTCGATTTCGAGGCCGAACTCGTTGTTCAGACGCCACTTGACGATGTTTATGTGCTGCTCGCCGTTTCCGCTGAGGATGGTCTGGCGAAGCTCCTTCGAATACTCCACGACTACGGTAGGATCCTGGAAGGAAATCTTCTTCAGGGCGTCGCCGAGCTTCTGCTCGTCGGTCTGGTTCTTCGCCTTGATGGCGCAGCGGTATTTCGATGCCGGGTATTCGATCTTGTCGTAAACGAGGCCGGAGCCGATGGCCGAGAGGGTCACGTTCACCTTTCCGTTCTTCAGCTTGACCACGCAGCCGAAATCGCCCGCGTGAAGTTTGGAGACGGCCTCCTTCTTCTGGCCCGCGACAGCGTAGATGGCGGAGAAACGCTCCTTGTTTCCTGTGGCGGCATCTTCATAATCCACACCGGTGGTGACGATTCCGCTCATAACCTTGAAGAACGAAACTTCTCCCAGGTGCTGCTCCACGTCGCTCTTGTAGATGAAGAGGGATGCCGGATCGCTTTCCTTTCCCGAAGGGGCCGGAGCCATATCCTTGATGAACTCGAGGAGTCTCTTGATGCCCACGTCCTTCTTCGCGGAAGTGCAGAATACAGGATAAGCCTGACCGGAAGTGTAGCCGGCGGCGAGACCCTTCACTATCTCCTCGGCGGAAAGGTCGCCCGCCTCGAAGTATTTCTCCATCAGAGCCTCATCGTACTCTGCAGCCTTCTCCACGAGCTCGGCGTGCATTTCCTCGGCCTGGCCGGCATACTCAGCGGGGATATCCATCTCCTCACGGGTGCCGTTCTGGTCCTTATAGTGATAGTACTTCATAGTGAGCACGTCCACGAAGGAGTCGAAGGCGGTTCCCGGGTTCACGGGGAACTGGACGAAGACCGGCTTGGCCCCGAAAGTCTCCTTCAGGGAATGCTGGATGACATCCCAGTCGGCCTTTTCGCTGTCGAGCTGGTTCACCACGAGGATCAGAGGAAGCTTGGCCTTGGCGGCATAGCGGTGGAAGATTTCCGTTCCCACCTCGACACCCTGCTGAGCGTTTATCACGAGGAGGCCGTTCTCACACACCCTGAACGCGGAGAATGCGCCGCCGCAGAAGTCGTCGGCACCCGGAGCGTCTATGATATTTATCTTGGTCCCGGCGAACTCGGCATAGAGCGGAACCGCATAGACGGACCTCTGGTTAATCTTCTCGATCTCTTCGTAATCGGAAACCGTGTTCTTGTCTTCTACGGTGCCTCTGCGGTCGATGACTTTACCTTCGTAAAGCATAGCTTCAGCCAACGTGGTCTTACCGGACTTAGTGCTGCCGATAAGGACCACGTTGCGGATGTCTTTGGTTGAGTATTCTTTCATTGCGTTATTAATTTGATAATTTCTTTCCGGTAAAATTGCAATAGCTCGCGAAGTTATGCATTTTCTCATCGAAACGCAAAAGCTGATGCCCAAAAATGATTACTTTTGTAACGATGAAAGAAATCAGACTGCTCGGCCCTATGCACGAGGGGCTTCCGGAGGCCGGCTGCGATGAAGCCGGAAGGGGACCTCTCGCGGGTCCCGTATTCGCCGCTGCGGTGATTCTGCCGCCGGACTTCAGCCATCCGAAACTGAACGATTCGAAAAAGATGAACGCCCGCGACCGTTCCGAACTCCGGGACATAATCAAGCGGGAGGCCATAAGCTGGGCGGTGGCCTCCCTGAGTGCGGAGGAGATAGACCGCCTGAACATCCTCAACGCCTCTATCGAGGGGATGTGGAGGGCCGTGGCGAAACTCGACGTGCAGCCCGGCTTCCTGCTGATAGACGGCAACCGCTTCAAGCCGACCGGACAGATTCCATACACGACAGTGGTGCACGGAGACGCCATCTACGCCAGCATCGCGGCGGCCTCCGTACTTGCGAAGACCGCACGCGACGAATATATGCTGCGCCTTGCGGAGAAATACCCGCAGTACGGATGGGAGCGCAATATGGGCTACCCCACCCCGGAGCACATCGAGGCGATCCGCCGCTACGGCTACACCCCCGAGCACCGAATGTCTTTCCACCCCAAGCAGCTGGAGCCTACGCTTTTCTGAAAACTGTCAGAAGACTATCTCTTCACCCCTGTAGAAATCGAGCAGACGCGAGGTGAGCAGATACTCGTAACGCGCCTTCACCAGATCCGACCCGGCGGACAGCAGGCGGGTCTTCGACTCGTTGAACTCCGTGATGCCGGCTTTGCCGTTCTCGTATTTGGCCTTCATCAGAGCGAAAGCATCTTCCGCGCTCCGCTTCGCCGCTTCGCTGCTGCGCAGCTTCTCCTGAGCATTCACCGCATTGCGGTACGCCTGCTGAATCTCCTTGTACAGAGACTTTTTCGTGCTTTCCACCTGCAGCTCCTGCGCGGAGCGGTTCAGTTTCGCCAGCTTCAGCTGATTGCGCGTGGAGAACTGCGAGAAGATAGGAATGTTCAGACTGAGTCCGACGTATTGGCTGAAATTGTTCGAAAGCTGATTGTAGAAGCCGTCGTTGGAACGGCCGCTGGAAGTATAGTAGTTAGTCCCCAGACCGCCGCTCAGCGACAGCGTAGGCAGGAACGCCCCCTTCGCGACGGCGATATTCGCGTCCATATAGTCCAGCATCAGCTCCTGCGAGGCCACGGCCGGGCGTATCCGCACCGCGTCCGCATAGATTTCCTCGGGCCTCAGCAGCGGTTTCGGCTCCAGACTCTCCGCCTGCGGACGCACTATGGCGAAACCCTCGGGGTCAGGCAGTTCCAGCAGCTGAGTAAGTTCCAGAACCGCTGTCGCGAGATTCCCTTCAGCCTGCGTGAGCGTCAGACAGCTCTGGGCGAGAGTCGCCCGCTGCGCCGACACCTCCGCACCGCTTGCCTTGCCGTTTCGTCTCATATCCTCCAGACGCACCACCTGCAGCGAATCGATCGTTATCTGACTCTTCGCCACTTCCAGAATCTCGTAATTATACAGCACCTGCGCGTAAGCCTGCGCTACGCCCACACGGATATCATCGCGGGCCTTCTCCAGGTCGGCGGTAGCGCTCTTCAGCGAAACCTCGCCCAGAATGACATTGTTCCTGATTCTGAACCCCTGGAACAGAGAAAGCTGACCTCCGAGACTGAACGAGGAGCTTGTCGTGTTCGTGTTCGAATAGGTGTTGTCCGCAGTCAGACCGCGCCCGAAAGACAGATTCTCCGAGGCGCTCGCATAAATCTGCGGCAGGCGGGCGCTCCGCGCGGTATTCAGTTCCACTTCCTTCTGCGAAAGCGCATTCTCGCTCTGCCTGACCGTCAGACTGTGCTCCAGCGCATAGTCCATACACTCGCGAAGAGTCCATTCGCGGCCGGCCAATTCCTGTCCGGCCAATCCTCCTCCTCCCCACAGGGCCACCGCAGCGGCCAACAGTATAGCCAATCCTTTCATACTCTCTCCGGTATTAATTTATTATTCTCGACCCTCTCACCACATCGCCCTCCTTCAGACCTTCCTTCACCTCGATGGTCACGCCGTCGCTGAGTCCGGTCTTCACGAGAGTGCGGGTAAAACCCCCGTCAGCATTCTTCAGATAGACGTAAGTGTCCTCTCCCTCGAACTCCAGCGCACTTTCCGGCACCGAGAGGACCTGCGTGGCGCTCTCCAGGACGATCTCGGCATTGGCGCTGTAGCCGGAACGTATCATCTTGTCCGCCTGCACGGAGACGGCCGCCTTGATTTCGAACTGGTTCGCTCCGTTGTTCAGCACGGCCTTGGGCGAAATGTACTCCAAAGTGGCGTCGAAACGGTAATTCTGCATAGCTCCGATGGTGATGATGACGGGCATCCCTATCTCCAGAGTGCCCACCTCGGTCTCATCCACGTTGCCGTCGAAAATCAGGTCGGACATATCCGCGACCGTGGCGACGGTCGTGCCGTCGTTCATAGTGTTCGCCTGTATCACCGAGTTTCCGACCTTCACGGGCACATCCAGAATAAGCCCCGTGATGGTGGAGCGGACCAGAGTGGATGAGGATGTGGCGTTCGAAGAGGACACGCCGTCGCGGATGACCTCCAGCACATCATTGGCCGAGGCCAACTCCTCCTTCGCCTGATTCAGGCTCTGCAGGACTTTGTCGTAGTCCTCCGCGCTCACGAGATCCTTGTCGAAGAGCGCCTTCTGCCGGCCGTAGTCGACCTCCGCCTGCCGAAGATTCAGCTCCGCGAGTCTCACGCGGCTCTGCGCGGAGCTGAGCGACTGCATATCCGGGATGACCTTGAGGCGGGCGATGACCTCGTCCTTGGCCACCTGCTGGCCGGCCTCCTTGTAGAGAACATCGATGATGCCGTTTATCTGGGGCTTGATGTTCACTTCGTTGCGCGGTTCTATCTTGCCCGTGACTATGGTCGTGCGGCTGATGTCCGCAGGGGCGACGGCGATCTCTCTGTAGATGACCGGCTCCGGACGGGACTTGATGTACAGGTACACGAAAGTCCCGATGAAGAGCACCGCTATGAGTGCGAAGAAGATGTACTTGGTAATTCTTTTCATATCTGTCGTTTTTTGTTTTTTCATTCATCACGCATCGCGTCCACAGGCTTGATGCTCATAGCTCTGCGGGCCGGAGCGAGTCCGGCGGCCGCTCCGAGCAGCGCCAGCAGGGCTGCGGCGGCCATAGCGAGACCGAAACTTATCTGGAAGGACACGCCCTGACTCTGCATAGCCAAATCCAATGCGCTGAGTATCATCACCGTGAACATTATGCTGAGCATTCCCGCCATAAAGGTCAGGGTTATGCTTTCGGCCATAATCTGGGAGAGAATCATTTTCGGGGTCGCCCCTATGGCGCGGCGGATGCCGATCTCGACCGTGCGCTCCTTCACCGTGACTATCATAATGTTGCTCACTCCGATGGCTCCGGCGAGCAGTGTGCCGAGCCCCACGAGCCAGATGAGCAGATTCACGCCTCGCATAAGGTCGTCCATATAGGTGAAGAGCTCTTCGGTATCGATAATCATCAGGGCCTGCTCGTCCGAGGGGTCGAAACCGTGTTCTCGTGAGACCGTCTGCCTTATGTTCCGCTGTATGCCGCTTACCTTTATGCCGCCCTTGCCCGTCATACAGAGCAGGTCCACCTCGCCTCCCCTATGATATATCTGCTGGGCTACCGTGATGGGGATGATGACACTCTGGTCGGCCGTGCCGTTTATGCTCATATTGCCGGCGCTGAAATCCACTCCGATCACCTGATAGTAGATGGATCCCACGCGGATGAACTTTCCGCAGGGGTCGCCCCCTCCAGGGAAAAGCTCGTTATAGATTTTCTTGCCTATGACGCAGACCTTGCGTCCGGCGGTCACGTCCACGATGTTAATGTAGCGGCCGTATTTGAGTTTGGGAGACTCCACCTTGGAATAGTCTTCCTTGACTCCCTTCACGCTGCACTTCGAAGACTTCGCTCCATAGATGGCGTCGCCTCCCCAGATCGCGAGGACCGGGGTCACCGCGTCGAGTTCGGGAATCATCTGGCGCATACGCTCCACATCTGTCATCGTCAGGCTCCAGGAACGCCCCTCCCGCAGCCCCTTGTAAGGCTTCGACGTTCTGCCCGGAACGAGGATGGCCGTGTTCGTGGCGAAACCCTCGAAATTCTTCATAAGCAAGGCCTTGACCCCGTCGCCGCCGCCGAGCATAAAAAGGAGCATAAAAAGCCCCCAGAACACTCCGAAACCTGTGAGCAGCGTGCGGCTGCGGTTCCTGGTCAGCGTGCCGACTATCTCTCTGAAACCGTCTATATCCACTCTCATAACGCTATTCTGCTCTAAGTGCTTCTATCGGTCTGACTTTCGCGGCCCGCAGCGCGGGGATGAGTCCCGCCAGAGTGCCTGCGACGATGAGTACCAAAGTGGCTTCCAGAGCCACGTCAAGCCCGACGGAATAATCCGACCCGGAAGTGATCTGCACACCCATCACGCTCTTGGTCTGCCCGCCGAGCTTCAGAGTCATCACCTCGCAGGCTATCATCCCGAGGAACATTCCTATGTAGCCCGACACCGCCGTGATGACCACGCTCTCCGAAAGGATAAGCCTGGTGATGCTCCAGGGTTTCGCTCCTATGGCCTTGCGTATCCCGAACTCGTGAGTGCGCTCCTTCACGGAGATGAGCATAATGTTGCTCACTCCCACGATACCGCTCAGCAGCGTGAACAGGCCGACAATCCACAGGGCTATATCGGTGATTTTCATCGCCTTGTTCACCTGCAGGCCGGTAGTGAAATTGTTCCAGAGGTAGATGGCGGAGTTGTCGTCCGGAGCGGCGCGGTGCGCCCTGTTGAAGATGTTAGTGAATCTCCGCTCGAAATCCTCGTTCTCCTTTTCCGTCTCCAGACCGTGGAAGCTGAAATAGAAATAATCCATCTTCTCGCCCTTGGCGTATATGGACTTCATCGTATCGTATGGGATATAGGCCGTATGTCCCATCATCGCGCTGCGGGCCTTATATATGCCCACGACCCTGCAGAGATAGTTGTTCACCTTTATCTCCTTGCCCACGAGGCTTTCCGGATTCTCCTCCGACAGAAGCCCCGCCGTATTCGACCCGATGACTATGACCTTGCGCTTCTGCTCGTCATCGTATCTGTTTATGAAGCGGCCGGCGGTCATCTCGCGTGCGGACTCCACTTTCTCCAGATCGGAAGTGACTCCGTTCAGCCCGGCTGAAACGTGCCTGCCGCCATAGGCGAGCGTCACCGACTGCTCGGCCTGCAGCATCGGGGCCACATCGTCTATGTGGTCGGCGAAGGTCGCGCTCTTGCTGAGCCTTACGTCCTTGTCCGAGAATTCTATGGGGCGGCCGCTCTCCAGCCCGTCGTAAGGCTTGCTCGTCTCGCCCGGCCACACCTGGATGCTGTTCAGGTCCAGTCCCCTGGTGTTCGCCTCGTTCGTGCTCTTCAGGCCGTTTCCGGCTCCCAGAAGCACGATGAGCATAAAGATGCCCCAGGCTACCGCGAATCCCGTCAGGCAGGTGCGCAGTCTGTTGCGCCGGATGGACACCAGGATTTCAGTAAACAGGTCGTGCATCACTTCATTATGGTTTTAGTGCCGAACGCCGAGGCGTTATGCATCCCGTTCATCTCTATGTTCTCTATAAGGCCGTCCTTGATATGGATTATCTTGTCCGTGCAGTTCGCGACACCGCTTTCGTGGGTGACGACTATGATGGTGACACGGTCGTCCCTGTTCAGCTGCGCGAGCAGTTCCATCACTTCTACCGAGGTCTTCGAGTCGAGGGCTCCCGTAGGCTCATCGGCCAGAAGAATCTGGGGCTGAGCGATGAGGGCGCGGGCTATCGCGACTCTCTGCTTCTGGCCTCCGGACATTTCGTTCGGATAGTGCGAGGCCCAGGCGGCCAGTCCCAGCCTTTCGAGCTGCTCCATCGCGAGGGTTCTGCGGCGGCTGCGCGGTACTCCCCGGTAGAAGAGCGGAAGCTCCACGTTCTCGAGGGCCGTCTTGAAGCCGATGAGATTAAACGACTGGAATATGAAGCCGATCATATGGTTCCGGTACTCGGCGGCCTTGCTCTCGCTGAGTCCCTTTATGAGAAGTCCGTCCAGCAGGTATTCGCCGCTGTCGTAGTCGTCCAGTATCCCGAGGATGTTCAGGAGCGTGGATTTGCCGCTTCCGGAAGCTCCCATAATGGAGACGAACTCGCCCTTGTCTATGCTCAGGTCTATGCCCTTCAGCACGTGCAGCGGCTGTCCGTTGTCATAAGTCTTGTTAATGTCTTTCAGTTCTATCAGCATTATCTTCGCTATTTGGAAACCTGCATCGTCTGAAGCGGTTTATTCTTTTCATATTTCTTACGCTCAGTCAGTACGACGCCTCACCTGTCATAATAAGTACGCACAAAACTATAAATAAATATATTGATCACCATCAGCTCACCTCTTTATTAAGTGTAGTAGGGAACTAATACACTGCAAAGGTATGCACTTTTTCCGACAATGCAAGCGATTCGATAAGTATTTGTGACGGATTTAGACCAAAAAGACCGGCAAATAAAAAAAGATATTGTTCTTTCGAGCAATATCCTCCTCCAAGTGATTCTCAAGGAATCACCAGATGCACCGCATATCGCGGCGCGAAGACTGTGCGGAACTCCGACTTACTCGGCGTCCTCGCAGCAAGCGTCAGCGCAGGCCGCAGAGTCGGCGCAGGCGGCAGAATCGCAGCAGGCGGTGGAATCGCAGCAGGCGGTGGAATCGCAAGCCGCAACAGCCTCAGTAGCCTCGGACTCGGCTGCCTTCGCAGCCTTCTTGGAGTTGTTACCACAGGCAGCTGCAGCGAATACTACTGCAACGACTGCCAAAAACATAAATGCCTTTTTCATAAGTTATTGGATGTTTATCTTCGCCGCAAAAGTAGAACTAAAATTTTTAAACTCAAAGATATATTTAAAAAATCTAAGTATTTATCGTTTTTGTTGTCAGAAAGTTAGAGGTTCGCGCCGCCGCGCGGGAGCTTGAACACTTCCATATCGTAAATCCCGCCCTCCCCGATATGGAAGCGCAGGGCCGTCCGGAAGGTCTGCCAGCCCATAAGTCCGGCCGCTCCGGGGTTCAGCGTAAGCATCTGATACCGCTCGTCATATATGACCTTCAGGATATGCGAATGGCCGCAGACGAAGACCTCCGGGCGATAGCGTTCGATGAGGGCGCGCGAGCGGATGTCATAATGCTGCGGGTATCCTCCGATATGCGTCATCAGAACTTTCATCCCTCCGCATTCGAAATACTGATGTCCGGGGTACTCCGAGCGGATATCCTGCCCGTCGCAGTTTCCATAGACGGCCACCAGCGGCTTGAAATCGGAGAGCGTCTTCGCGAAGGGGGCGCCGCCGCCGAAATCCCCCGCGTGCCAGAGCTGCTCCACCGGCTCCAGAAAATCGCGGAACTCATCGGTGAAGACCCCGTGGGTGTCGGAAATCAGTCCTATATACATCTACAGCCTTATAT
>CAVKLO010000031.1:0-10378 GCA_963656985.1 Bulleidia sp.
ACTCCTACCGTCCATCTCATCCAGAAGATAAACGGCATCGTGACCATCACCGGAGAAAAGCTCCACGAGCGTCAGTTCATCGATGCAGTGCACAAGGCCGAAGAGGAGACCGGTATGAAGACCCGTTTCTTCATAGGCTTCGCGGACCTGGACATCTCCGCATATCACTTCTATTATGAGTTCGCGGACCGGAGCACGACCCAGGCCGCTGCGGAGGAGTTCACTCAGGCAGTGGACAAGTACCTGCGCAAGGAAAATGTCGAGTATGTGGCGAAAAGAGACTCCCTGCGCCTGAAAGACCCTGTGACTCATAGGCTTATCCCCGAGTCCTTCGAGACGTTCAAGGCTCGCTGCATAGCCGAGGGTTCCCGCGATGGCCAGTTCAAGCTGAACATACTGCTCCAGGACGAGAAGCGTCACGCCAAGTTCAGGGAGCTGGTGGTAAAAGACTGATGCCGTTATGCTTAGAGCCGTGATATTCGATCTCGACGGGACTCTCTACGAGTCTCGCCGGTTTCCCTTGCGGCTCATCCTTTCAGACCCGCTGCACATAAGCTACCTCGGAGCAGAAAGAAAAGCCCGCAAACAGCTTCGTGACAGACATTTCGCCAGCATACACGATTACTATGAAGCCCTGTTCTCCACTATGGGGAAAGGCTCCGGGAAACGTGCGCTCAAATCCCGCGAATGGTTCTACAGCCGCTATATGCCTAATCAGGTGCGCATCATACGCGAGCGTTTCGGCGCACGCGAGGGGGTGAAGGGAATGCTGCGGCAGCTGCGCGACAGGGGGTACAGAATCGCCCTGCTCTCGGACTACAGCTTCGTTCAGGAAAAGCTCGCCGCCTGCGGACTTTCAGCTTCAGACTTCGATGCCGTATGGGAAAGTCCTGCGCTCGGAGGTCTCAAACCGCTCCGCGAAGTGTTCCTGAAAGCGTGCGAGGCATTGGGCGTGCAGCCCGGCGAAGCCTTGATGGTCGGAGACAAAGCCGACACGGACGGAGGAGCATTGGCCGCAGGCCTCAGCTTCATCCGCATCGCGGGCAGCGAAAAGCATCGCGCGAGTTCCACTCCGGCGGAAGTTGCTACGTGGCCTCGCTTAGCTCGTCCAATCGAGCCTCTCTCCACTTCCGCCACGATGCTCTGGAGCGAGTTTCTGAGCTACTGCGAGTCTCTTCCGTCGCTCTCCGCGCGGAAGGTTCCGATCAATTTCTGAAATATGGGTAAAGGCGTCGATAATCTGAAATACCGTCAGATGCAGGTGCAGCCGGGCGTGTACCTGCCTGACATTGACATAGAATATCCCGAGGAGGATCCTGAGAAGAAAATCGCCCCCGTGCGGTATAATGGACGGCAAGTAGTTCTGGATGAAACGTTTCCGTATCGCGACGAATCCTTCCATTCGCGGCTTCATCATCTGCTGAACCGTCTGATGCTCGTCTGTCTGGTGAGCTGGCTGAACCGCCTGCGCTACGGGCTGAAAATCGAGGGCAAGGAGAATCTCAAGAAGTATCGGGAACGTTTCGCGGACGGGGCGATGACGGTGTGCAATCACGTCTATCGCTGGGATATGGCCTGCGTGCTGGCAGCGACGGGCTACAGGACTACCTGGTTTCCCATCTACGGCGACCATATGAGGGGGAAGGATATGTGGTTTATGCGTTATCTGGGAGGTGTGCCCGTGCCTGAGACCCGCGGCGGTATGCGTCCGTTCTCGGATGCCTTCGATGAGTACCACCGTCGGAAGGACTGGCTTCATTTCTTCCCGGAGTCGTGCAGCTGGAAATTCTACGCTCCCATACGTCCCTTTAAGAAAGGAGCCTTCACTATGGCTTACCGTTACGGTCTGCCCGTGATTCCTATGGTGCTTTCCTACCGCCCGCGCACCGGCATCCATCGGCTTTTCGACAAGAAGGAGATTCCGCTCGTTACCCTTCACGTGGGGACTCCGGTTTTCCCGGACCTCTCGAAAAATGTCAAGGAAGAATCGCAGCGCCTTCTCACCGAAGCCCACGCGCAGATGGTGCGGATGGCCGGCATCCTGAAGAACCCTTGGCCGGACTGCGCCCGGTGACAGAGGGTTACTTTTCGCTTCCGGTACAGTCTACTTTCTGCGTCCGGTACAATCTCCGAGTTGGGAATAACGTAAAGGAGGAGAGCCCGTCACGGGTTCCCCTCCTCAGGATAGTAAAAGTCGCCGGTTAATACGGATAGTAAAAGTTACCTGTTGTTGTTTCCGAAGTTACGTTTAGCCTATATATGAAGTTATTATGAATCATTTAGATTACATCTGCCAGCTCGGACAGATTTATGTCTGAAGCCTTCACATCCGGCAGAGAGGTTTTCCCCGTGCAGTAATCGAAGCTGACCGTCTTCTCTCCCGTGAAGGAAGTGAATCTGACCTTGAGCTTGACGGTCTTGCCTTCCGTGTCCGGAAGAGTGCTGAGGTCGAAGGCCGCGATGCTGTTATAGCGGACCGTTCCGTAATTGAGGTCGTCTCCGTTCGCATCGTGCCGGAGTTCCAGAAGATACGGATCTTCGCTGTCCACGCCGCCGACCAGATTTATCCTATGCGTAGCGTACAGATTCCCCCAATATCCGCAGAATACCAGAGTGATGTATCCGTCCTCGATGATGGTCGCCCAGCTCTTCAGGATTTCCACAGGAGCCGTCCCGTAAAGCTCGCCGTCCTTTTCTCCCTGGCTTTCAGCGATTTTTTTCGTCAGAACTTTGGCGAAATGATGGACGTTCACCTTTTTGTCGAACTGAACCCCGTCCGAGGTAACGGCCGGCTTCTCATTCCTTTCCGTGTAGCCTATAAGCGCACGGAACTGCTCCTTGCCGAAAGCCGTCTCGGAAATGCCGTAAGGCTTGAGGGTCGTCTTGTCGTCCAGCTGGAAATACAGGGTTCCGCCCTCAGTATGCTTCACGGTCACGAGAGCATTGTAGGACTGAAGACTATAATCATCTCCCGATATGAATCCCGAGCAGGAACTCAGACCGAGCAGAAATGACACTGCGAGTGTAAAAGTAAGAAGTGTTCTTTTCATATCTTTCGTTCTTTTTTCGTCCCTTAAACGCGGACTGGTCGAAAACACTGCACGGATATTCTGTTTTTTTTCGATATTTGCGATAATGACTTAAAATCAATGACCTTATGAAAAGAATCTTAAGCCTCATCCTCATCACCGTCAGCATTCTGGCCTGCTCGGAGCGCAGAGACGAGCGGAAAGCTATGGACTTCCTCTATGACTCGATGTCGATTGCGGACATCGGGGACTATGATGAGGATTTCTTCCTTGCGAACGTCAGGATGTCACTCCGCGCCCGCGACGAAATGTCCTGGGGCAAGGACGTCCCGGAAGACCTCTTCCGCCACTTCGTACTTCCGGTGCGCGTGAACAACGAACGTCTGGACTCTTTCCGTATGGTCTGGTATGAGACCCTCAGAGACAGGGTGCAGGGTATGAGTATGCACGATGCCGCCCTGGAAGTGAACCACTGGTGTCACGAAAAGGCGAGCTATGTCCCGAGCGACGCGAGGACCTCGTCTCCGCTCGCGACCATCCGGAGTGCGGAGGGGCGCTGCGGAGAAGAGTCGGTATTGGCCGTGGCCGCGATGCGCACGGTGGGCATTCCCGCCCGTCAAGTCTATACCCCGCGATGGGCGCACACGGACGACAACCACGCGTGGGTGGAAGTCTGGACAGACGGTAAATGGTCGTTCTTGGGCGCGTGCGAGCCGGAGCCCGAGCTGAATATGGCGTGGTTCAACGAGCCCGCTTCGCGTGCAATGCTGATGCATACTCTGGTGTACGGCGACTATCGGGGACCGGAGGACGTGATCCGCAGGACTCATTCGTTCACGGAGATAAACGTCATCGGGAATTATGTGGATACGCGGCGCAATACCGTGACGGTCGTCGACCCCGACGGCAATCCCGTCGAGGGCGCACGTGTGGAATTCTGCATTTACAACTACGCTGAAATGTATCCGGCCGTGGCCCTGACCTCGGATTCGGAAGGCAGGGCGTCACTGCACAGCGGCAAGGGCGATATGTTCGTCTGGGCCAGTGCCGGTGGACGCTACGGCTTCGGGATGCTGACAGAGCCGCAGGGAGAAATCACGGTGGTTCTGGAACATACGGACGCGGACGCTTTCATCGCGGATTATGATGTCACGCCGCCCCCGTCCGGAAAGATTCCTTATGATGCGGACGAAGAGGCGGTGGCCGGAAACAAAGTGCGTCTCGCCTATGAGGACTCTCTCCGTCACGCCTACATCGCGACTTTCGCCGACGCGGACAAGGCAAGGGCTTCTCTCTCTGAGCCGTGTGAGGCGTCCGTACAGGATGTTATCGCCGCCCGGGGAAACTGGGAGGAAATCGTGAAGTTCCTGAACGGGACGCAGCGGCGGGACGCCGCCCTGAAGCTGCTCTCCAGTTTGAGCCGCAAGGACTTGCGCGATACTCCGGCACGGGTGCTGGATGATGCCCTCGGCACGTCCCTCTGCGATGAGGACTACGTTCTCGACCCGAGAATCTCTAACGAGTTCCTTCAGCCGTACCATAGCGCCATAAGGGAAGCCGTAGGGGAAGAGAGTATGAATGCGCAGCAGGTCATCGGCTGGGCCGGGGACAATATAGAAATAACCGACGGGCTGAATCCGCGCCGGCTCCAGATGACCCCGGCGGGCGTTCTGAAAGTCCGCAAGGCCGATTCCCGCTCTTTCGACATATTCACGGTGGCCGCGCTGAGGACCTACGGGATTCCGGCCCGGGTGGATGTGCTCACCGGCAAGCCGCAGTACAGCAGCAACGGTGTATGGGTGGATATTGGCAGCAGCGAGTCTGCTGCCCTGGCCTCCAAGGGTCGGCTTACCCTGTCCTACACCCGCAGCGGCGATGCTCCGCAGGATCCTGAATACTATAGGCATTTCACTCTCTCACGCATCGAGAACGGCAGGCGGAAGCTGCTGGAGTTTGACGGCGGCGACGCTACGGAGCTTGGGGCCGACGCCCGCGCATCTTCTTTCCGCAAGCCTTTCGCCCTCGATGAGGGGACCTATCTGCTCACTACCGGCACCCGCACCGCCGGCGGCAAGGCCCTCACCCGTCTGACCGTCTTCAGAATAAAGGCCGGCGAAACCACAGACGTGCGTCTGACAATGAGGCAGTCGGCTGAAGAACTGAGCGTTATCGGAAATATGGACCCGGAGATGAAATACCTGACCCTCGACGGGGAGACGACTTCTATCCTGAACACCACCGGAAGGGGATATTTCCTCGTGGCCGTCATCGGATCTTCCGATGAGCCGAGCCGACACGCTCTCGGGGACCTCGCTGCTCTGAACATCTGGGACCGTCCCGTTCTGCTGCTCAGTCCGGACAGCGCAGATGCCGGCAAGCTTAAACTGCCGGCGAATGTACAGATTCCGAATCTGTATTTCGGCATAGACCCGGACGGCAACGTCAAGGCTATGCTCTCCGGCGGCGAGCCGTCCCGCCTGCCAGTCATCGCCCTCTGCGACAGCTTCGGCCGGACAGTCTTCCGCAGCACCGGCTACAACACCTCCCTCGGAGCGCAGCTCTCCTCAGTCATCGGGAAACTGTAGGGTGTTACGGAGCGCAGGTATATGGTTTTGAACTATTTATGATGGTCAATATAATTCGCGCTGCGGCAAGAATGTTGGCAGGAATACAGCTTCTTGTCTGTAGTCTTATTTCCTGTTCTGACTATGGAATAGAACTTCAGCTGAATGCTGCCGAAGCTCTTCTTCAAGAACGCCCGGACAGTGCATTGGCTATGCTCAGGTCTATACAGGCAGACAGCCTCAAGACAAAGAGGTTGTCTGCCGAATATTCCCTGCTTTTTTCCATCGCTCTCGATAAGAACTATATAGACACTACGGACTTGGGTGTAATACAACCTGCTTTTGATTACTACACAAAGAGAGGCACTCCCCTCGAAAAGATGAAAACTAATTTCTATTGCGGATGCATCCATTACAACAGAGGGGAGACGGACAATGCTATGCGTTACTATCTTCTTTCTTTGAGAGATTCCTCTAAAGTAAATGACAACCGTTTAAAAGGACTCGTCAATTCAGCGATTGCTGTCATATATTCCCAAAACCACAACATTAAGCAGGAATTGTACTATGTGGAGGCGGCCTTGAAATATTGCCATACAGCAGGAGACAGTCTGGGCGTATGGGCAGAGACCGGACATCTGGCCTCGTGTTATGCGAATAACAACAGATGGGAGGATGCCGAACGCACATACGACCGTTTCTTTTCAATGCGGGTTTATGATGCCGCCGCTTACTATTTGAGAAAAATCAAATATGCCAAAGACCTTCTGCGGAAACCCGTCCCATCACCGAAAACTTGTATTGACATCATAGAAGATGTTATTCTCTCCCATCCCGAGTCTATGACAGTAGAGGCGTATTGCGTTTACGCTTATGCCCAGCAGCTGCTTGGTAATTCCGGTATCGCAGACATTATCTTCGAGCAGCTGGAGACCCTTGGTACCCGAAGGGATTTGATTCAGGTATGGCGTTATCGGACAGCCAAAGAACAGGGACGGTACAAGCAGGCTCTTGAAGACTTGGAACAGTCCGTACTATTTCAAGATTCTGTCATTCTCGCCTCGCTGAATGAATCCTTGATTCTGTCTCAACGCGATTTTTATCGAGCGGAGACTAAAGCGCTTGAACTTGATAAAGTGCGCACAAGGCAAAGGCTTGTTTTCTTTTCCGTCTCTTTCCTCGCAATTCTTTGCGTGCTTTTCCTTCTTTCTGTCCGAAGAAAAGAAATGTTGAAAGCAAAAATCGAAGAACTGTCCCTGCAAGCACTTGAATCAAAGGCAATACTTGATTTTCAAACTTGCGAGATTAACTCTGCTGATACCCGACTGAAAGAAAAAGATTCCTCCATAGCTCAATTACGCCGACAATTTGCGGTAATGTATAAGGCTCAATATAAGACGTTGAACGATTTATGTATGGCATATCTGTCTCCTATTAAGAAAGAGAGAAAGGAACTTCTGTATGAAGAAGCAATGAAACAATTGAGTGTCATATTGAATGACCGGGAGACTCAGAACAAGTTCATATCCAGTGTCAATAAGTCGCTGAACAATATAATTGATAGACTCAAGCGTGACCTCCCTAATCACAAGGAATTAGATTTCAGGTTTCTGACTTATGTCATTGTCGGATTCAATGCGACGACCATATCAAATCTGACCGGCTATTCCATAGGAACTGTTTACACTAAAAAAAACAGGCTCAAGGCAGAAATAGCGAATCTTTCATCTCCGGATAGAGATTTTTATCTGGATTTTCTCGAGTAGCGACAGGAATCTTTCCGGATCGACGTCTTCATCTTTCGGAGAGCCTTTTTATCGAGTACCGGAGCAAGTGTTAAGACTAATACTGAGCTATCGGCATAAATTACTGATTCTTAATGATATGCCTGCAGACTTGTTAAGACAGGAGTTGGTCTGTCTTGGCAAGAATCATCGTAACTTTGCATAGTTTTATTATTCTATGTTGTTATGATGTTAATTGCTTTCATTTTGCTCATTTCTATTGAGACATCCCAGATATCAACGGATGGGTACCAGTATATCCCTCTTCACATATCTGATAATTCCGTCGAAGAAACTAGAACACACAGAGCTCCAGCCGTCATCCCAATAAAGGCATATTATGACGGCCAGACAAACACCGTTTCCCTGCATTTTCAGTATGATTGTGGATATGCCCAGATTATAACTACTAATGCTACGTCAGGAGAGTCCGTTATATATTCTATTGATACGAGGTCTTATAACTCTATGTCCGTAAGTGAAACACCGGGCTTATATCATATAAGAATACTACTTCCAGACGGGAGGACTTATTGTGGGATATTCAATGTGATGTAATCACCTATATTAATAACAACTAACACCATTATGAAAAAAAACGTTAATTATTTATTGGCTGCAATTACACTGATTCTTGTTTCGTGCAGCAAGAGTGGAGACAGCCGTACACAGAAGAGTCAAGAGGCTGAATACACAGCTCTGAAAGAGCAAATCATCACCTTGAACCACAATCTTCCCCCCAAGGAAACAACGGTCACAAGAGCCAAATGGTGGAAATACGCTTTAGTTGCGGCGGCTGATGCCGGAGGATTCTTCTTGGCCGGCGGGACTGGTGCTCCAGCGATTACCGCCGGGTGTACAGTATCAAATCTCGTGTGGGGCTTTTTCAAAAAGGAAACAGAAGAAGATACGTCTCAGGCAGAGACTCGGGCACTCACTCAAGTCAAGCCGTCCTTGTTGGACTCTGAGGTAGCCCTATCTTACGTGGATGGCGCGGGTCTGATTCATAATAAAGTAATTATCGATCTTTACGAAGACTATGGTGAAAGCCTTTTTGAGTATGACGACAACACAATCATCACACTTGTAGCGCAAAGGGTCTCTCTAGAAACGAATTGCACATTGGCAGAAGCTTCGTTGGAATTAGCGGAACGCGCGACCGTCATCAATAAGGCGGTGACTGCCTACACCTCGGCCTCTACTATAAATGAATTCATTGATAACCTTGAACTGGCTGCACCGGAAAGAACCGCGCTACTCGAAATAGTCAATGTAATATTGGAGGGATTTGATTCCATCGATGCAGTAGAGGATAACGGTAATTATTGCGCTGCCGTACAGAGACTCATCACCGAGTCCGACCTTGAAGTCAACGATAAAGAAATCCTGAACTCGACGGCTTCCGTCGCTAACGCAAGTGCACGCTTATGGAATGTAGAAGATTAATTCCGGTAGCTGCTGCAATAGTCTGGTCTATCGTTCTTTCCGTAGGCAATGTCGCGAATGCGCAGGATGTTTCAGGGAAGTTTGTGTTTTCGGCATCGAACCATTATTCTCCAAAGGCCGGCGCAAATACCCCAGAGATAGGCGTGGGATATCTTTTCAGCAGGATAGGGTTTAAACTAAGCTATGCCCGAATCGGACTGGCGGCTGACAGGGATGTGAACGGAGAGACCGTGTCTGTTTTTGTTCCTACTTACAGCGTCAGGTCCCTCACTATGATTCCGGAAGTATCAGCCGGAATTCTGCACGGCAAGGTGATTTCAGATGACGAAACAACGGTGAAGTCACAGCTTCAGGTCGGAGTGACACTGAACTATACCATTTCTGAGACTATGTCCTGCGGCATCACCTGCAAGTCGCTGTTCTACAGCGAAGATGTCATTCCGCTGATCGGGTGGACTTATTCCGTGCAGTTTTAGAACTTCCGTCGTGGAGGATAAACACTGACTATAACTTTATTAATAAATAGTTTTCCTTTTTTTCGAGAGAGGAAAAATGCGGAGTGACACTGACGAGAAAAGTCTTCCCTCCTTTCTATGGTACACTGAAGGCCACGTTATTGCCACAAAACGTGGCCTTCGATGTATAAAAGTACATCGAAGGGACAAGGTAAAACGTTTTTCCGTGGCCGCCACTGCACTCAGTTATATTGTGTTTAGATGCAAAGAGTTGTGTTTTCAGTTTGTGAATATAGAAAATTATACTCATATTTGCATATAATTCGATTTAATTATAAGACGCTGCCCAAAACCGTAACAATTATGAAAAGGAACATTATCAAAAAGTGGTGGCTGGCTTTCATTCTTGCGATTATAGCTATCTCCTGTGACCCCACGCTGTCAAATGAGGCTGAGTGGAGATTATACAATAATACGGATGTCACGCTTACTGCCATCCGTTCAGGATTGCCGGACCGGTCGATTTCTCCAGGCGACACAGCAGTTCTGGTTACTCTTCTGGATTTCGACAAAAGCAGGGAGTATTACTTTGATGACTTTGTAAAAAGAACCGGATCTCGCTTTTCGCTTTATTCTGAGGATGAACAGCTTATAGCTGAATTTACTTCGGAAACCATACGGAACAAAAACCGGAAGATATATGATGGACAGTATTGGAGCCGTATATATAAACGGAAAGGAAGCCATCAATATACCATCTGGACGTATTCTTTGACCTGGCAGACTTTTCGGAATCTGAATAAAGCACTTGTACGCCATCTTCCCGGTTCTCCATTTGGAAGATAAGAAATTCTACAGTGCTGTTGCGCTTTATTTACCTGTCGGTCAGTTTCCGGTACATTTCGAAGAGCCGGGCGACGATGTCGGATTCGGCGGCGTCCTTGGGGAAGCCGTAGGCTTCGAGGACGGCGTCGTCGTTGGCGCGGTGGGCCTTGCGAAGCTCGGGAGGCATAAAGGTTATGTCGTACAGGTCTGACAACGAACAGTCCGGGTATAGTGCTCTTGCATCCAAAATAGCTTGAGCGGTCTGTTCTATCTTG
>CAVKLO010000032.1:0-10355 GCA_963656985.1 Bulleidia sp.
GTAGAATCCTTCGAGTATTGTTTTGACGGTTTGCCGGAGGACAGCGTAATCTCCATCGGACACGTGGTTGAGGGGAAGAGTAAGGCAGAAAGAAAGTTGTTCCAGCTTGGCATTGATGAACTTGTCCAACGGAAGCACCCGACGAAACTTGTAGTTTATGGAGCGCAGCTTCATTTTACCCCGGATGTCGAAGTCGTTTACATTAAAGGCGAAATACAAAAGCTCAGAGCATTATGAAAATTGAATACACACCTTCAGAGTATGAGATGAAGCTGTTCGGTGAGATGGTCGGCAAGTATATCTCCGAGAATGAAAAGGCTTTCTTTGAGCGAATGTTGAAGAAAATACAGACTGAGTATTGTGCAGATGATACCATCATAGATTACGCAGACAACCCGGATGGCGTTTATCTTTACCGTGAATTATATGATGATTTCCGAATAGGATGCGTTACCGGGAGGGTTGTGGACTATCCGGTCACGACCAATGGCTTGTTCAGCATCCTGACTCTGGATTTGAGTAAGTACCATACGTTCCCGCAGCACACTACACTATGGGAATGGCTTCGCAGTACAGACTATCGTTACGTGCACTACGACAACTGGGAGGGATAGCTATGGGAAATCAAAGAGAATATGTAGAGTCCGGCGGATTCTCACAGTATCTTTACGTCCACAATGATGGAGATATCATCCGGGAAGGGAATCTGGAGGCGAAGGTGGTTTTCAAGGCCGGCACGAAAGATTATCACGAGAGCCTTCCTCAGTATTCCAACATTTCCAAGATGTATTTCGGCCTTGGAAAAGATTCTGTAACAGGTAAAAAGAGAATAGACCAACTGAGAGTCTATAAAGACAGGATAGCCTATATGGACTTTGACTGGGGACATACTCATATTGTCAGAGAGAATGGTAGAGTGGTAAGGACTTACCCTACAGGAACTGTCCACGTGCAGTTCTGGAAGATTGTCAATGGTAAACCTGTCAGGGACCGGAAGAGAACGCGGATGATGAATAATTTCGAGATTAAAAAATACGGGGCGTTCTTGCGGAAAGCAAATCCGAACATAAAATTCAGATAGTACCGGTCGGGATAACCTTGGACATTATGAATGTCGGTTAGAAACGTCATTTTTCGCCAAAACTGTCGGTTCTAACCGACAGTTTTCTACATTTACTGAAAATCAATGAATTATCTCGGCCGTGCCAAGATGCTGAACCTTCTGTTTTCCGGTGACGAAAATCGCCGTGAACATCCGCTTGACCGGCCTCGTCTCCGGTGTGGAGAACCGTCCGACCGGCAATTTCAGCAGTACCGTGTTCCGGCCTTTGTCCATACGGACCGGAAGGGGAGTGCGGGTCGTGCAGTTTTCGTTGCCCAGACATAGCTTATAATTCAAAAGTCAGTTCTATAGGGTAATGGTCGGAAATGAACGGCGCACCGTAGTCGCCGTTCAGGGTGCTGAATTCCAGAGCCTTCGCGTCTCTTATGAAAATGTGGTCGAGGACGATGCCCGATGGCGCGGCTCCCCAAGCGTTGAACGTGCCGGCATTGCTCGTCTTCGGGGCGAGCTCCCTTGCGGGAAGCAGGTTGATTTTTCGGAACGGGTCGAAGATGGGGCTGTCGATGGCGGAGTTGAGATCTCCTCCGAGCGCGACCGGGACGCCTTCGGGCACAAGTTCATCGACCAGCCGCGCCAGAAGCTTCACCGATTCCTCCCTGGCGGTCTCGCCCCGATGGTCCAGATGGGTATTGAAGTAGAAGAAGGTCTTGCCGGAGGCCGCTTCCCGCAAGTTCACCCAGGTGACCGTCCTGTGGCAGGCGGCATCCCAGCCCATAGAAACCTTCTCGGGCGTCCCGCTCAGCCAGAAAGTCCCTCCGTCGATGAGTTCGAAAGCTTCCTTGCAGTAATATATGGCCATACATTCGCCCTCTTCTCTGCCGTCATCCCTGCCGACCCCGATGCGACCGTACTGCGGGAAGGCGGCGCTTATGTAAGCGAGCTGGTCCGGCAGAGCTTCCTGAAGGCCGAAAAGCGACGGAGCCTCCGCCTCGATCATGTTGAGGGTCGCATCTTTCCGTTTGTCCCAGGCATTGGGCCCGTCATTGTCCGACAGGCCACTCTGGCGGATGTTGTACGAAATCACTTTGACCGTGCCTTCCGGCAGGGTGTAGTCGATAATTCTCTGTGAGGGACCTTTATGGCCGCACGAAGTCGCGATGGCCAGACAGACAAGCAGCGTCGAAATCAGTCTTGTGTGCATTAATTCTTCCATAGGTGTCGATATTTCCCCAAAGGTACATAAATCAATCGATTAAACCAAACTGACAGACCCGCTATCCTTAAGTGCCGCTCTGCGGAAGTGCGGAAGGGTATTGCATATTCGGAATAATGCTGTACCTTTGCGCTAACGACCTCGTTAAACAGTGTAGTTAACGAACGGAAACAGCGGGAAAAGAACGAGTGATAAACGAGAAAAACGGCAAGAAGAACAGCGACAGAACAGCGAGAGCAAACCATATACCGACACAAGACTTTAATCCTTTAAACCCCGAAAACAGACTATGCCACACCGACATTTGAAAACACGCCTTGCCGCAGTGCTGCTGACGCTGCTCGGCCTCGCGCATACTGCCTCTTCAGCCGGGGAGGTCTTCACCCTGCGGCGATGCATCGACTACGCCGTGCAGCACAACGAGCGTCTGTGCAGTGACAGACTGAGTATGGAAGAGGCCGTCCAGGCCAGAAGGGAAGTCCTCGGAGCGTTCCTGCCCCAGATTTCCGCCTCTGCAGGACTGGTCCGCAACTTTCAGAAGACGACTGTAGCTATGCCCAACTTCATCGCCTCGATGATGCCGGAATCTATGCGGGACCCGAATGCCCCGAAATATATGACCGTCACTATGGGGATGAACTACAACGCGAACTATGGCGCCCAGCTCAGCCAGCAGCTGCTGAATCTCCAGCTTCTGAACGCGCTGAAGATCGCCCGCCTCGGCGAGGACCTCAGCGCTCTGGGGACTGAGGCTACCACAGAAGAAGTCATCGCGCAGACGGCGGCGCTCTATTTCGGCATCCGGGTGATGTCCATCGGAGCCGGACTCTTCGATGAGGCCCTTTCCCTGATGGACAGGACCATAGAGGCGGTGGAGGCGAGCGGAAGGAGCGGCCTCGTGCGCGAGGTGGACATAAAGCAGATAAGGGTGAGCCGCTCCAATCTCGAATCCGAAAAGCAGTCGATGCTCCTCGCATTGGAAATACAGAAGAACCTGCTCAAATTGCAGATGGGTCTGCCGATGGAGCGGAGCCTCGAACTGGACGCGATGACGGCGGAAGAACTCGAAGCCATCGTCCTGTCGGGCGGCCGGGCTCCTCTCGAAATGGAAAGGCTCCTGCCGTACAGGATGTTCAACAAGCGGCATCAGATGGCGGAACGCCAGTACAGAGCCGCCCTCTACGAGACGCTTCCGGTCCTCAGTCTGGGTGCCAATTACGCTCTGAACTATATGGGAGACGCATTCCGGGGCGAGACCTTCCGTCATTTCCCCGTCTCGTCGGTATCGCTCAGCCTCCGCGTCCCGCTCTTTACAGGGCTCTCGAAATCCGCCGGCATAAAGAAAGCGGACATCGAGCGGAAAAAGTCGCTCATCGACGGGAGAGCGCTTGCAGCCTCGCTTTCTATGGCATACGCCAATGCCTATGCCTCTCTGGAGCGGAGTCTGGAGACTATGTACTCGCAGAAGCGCAACTGCGAAATGGCGGCCGAAACGCTCGAACTCGCCGCCGCGAACTACGCGGAGGGCCTTTCCCCGCTTGCGGACCTGCTGAACGCGAACTCGGCTCTCGTAAGAGCGCGCAGCGGGTACATAAACGCATTGGGCGCGTGCCTGAACGCGCACATCGAATTGAAAAAGACAGACGGCACCATCAAGACGCTGTTTTGAGAAACAGGAAAAGACTTAACTGCTTCAGATGATGCAGGTCATTTTTAGAAGGTTTCTGAAATGGACGGAAATTTAAAAAATGTAAAAAAGTATGAAAATCTTTACTGAAACGGCCGCCGCATTGAGAAGGACGGCGGCGATTCTCAGCTTGGTTCTGATAGTCGCGGGGACGGTCGCGATTCTGAACTCGCGGAAAAACAGGCGGGAGAGCAGCGCCGCCGAAGCTGTCTCCGAGCGGAGCGTGAGCGTGTCCACGGCGAGGGTGGAGCGCGGACGTATAGAGCTCGCATTCAGCGTGAACGGCGTGACGCAGCCCGTCCGTGAACTTAACTTCACCTCGGATGTCTCCGGCCGCGTCACGGAAATACTCGTGGAAAAAGGCTCCCGGGTCTCCCGGGGCACACCGCTCCTTAAAGTGGATTCCGAGTTGCTTAAAGCCGACTACACGGCAGCCGAAGCCGCCTGGAGGGCATTGGTTAAAGACGAGGAGCGTCTCTCGCGTTCCCACGCCGCAGGCGGGGTGAGCGGGCAGCAGCTGGATGCCGTCCGGACGCAGCTCATAGCGGCGGAAAGCCGGATGAGCGTCAGCCGGCGCAGATACGAGGACGCCAGCGTGAAGTCTCCGATTGCCGGCATCGTGAACGCCGGATACGTGGAGCCGGGGGCGCTGATAGCGCCCAATTCTCCTCTCTTCGAGATCATCGATGACAGCCGCGTGAAGCTGCTCTGCCTCGTCCCCGACTCCAGAGTCGCGCTCCTTTCTCAGGGCGGCGAAGTCACGGCGGAGTCATCCGAGGGCGTTTTCTCCGGAAGAGTGGCCCATATTGGCCGCAAGGCCGACAGGAGTCTGCATCATCCTGTGGAGGTGCTTCTGGACAGGGACGGTCGGCTCAGAGCAGGGATGTATCTGAAAGTGACTTTCTGCGGTGAGCAGACCCGCGAAGCTATGCTGATACCCCGCAGGGCGGTCTCCGGAAGCGCCGTGGCCGGGGCGGTGGCTTATGTGGCTGCAGGCGGGAAGGCCTCCCGGCGGGTCCTGACGCTCGGAGAGATGCGTGGCGAGGAGGTGGAAGTCCTGGACGGGCTGAGCGAGGGGGAGGAGATCGTCGTCTCCGGGCTGATGAACGTCTATGACGGGGCGCAGCTGAAAACGGTAAACTATCGGACAAGCTCCGCAAACAGGTCGGAATTATGAAAATCTCAGAGATATCCATACATAGACCCGTCTATGTGACAGTCCTGTTTCTGGTGATAACGATTCTGGGACTGCTGGGCTTCCGTTCTCTCCAGTCGGAACTGATGCCGAAATTCACTCCGCCCACTCTGAACGTGACGGCGGTCTATCCCGGAGCTTCGCCCTCCGAGGTGGAAAGCTCTCTCACGCGCAAGCTGGAAGACGCCCTTTCCTCCCTTCAGGGAGTGGAGTCCCTGCGCTCGTTCTCCTTCGAGGGGATGTCTATGGTCTTCGTCTCCTTCAGATACGGGACGGACATAGACAAGGCTATGACCGATGCGGGGAACAGAATCTCCGCACGGAAAGCCCTGATGCCCGCATCCGTCCTCGCCCCTTCCATAAACAAGATTACGGTCGATGACAGGGCCGCCATCACCCTGGCGCTCCGCTCCGGCCTGGAGAGCGGAGATTTCTGCGACCTGGTGGAGCAGAGGATAGTGCCCGAGCTGCTCCGCCTCCGGGGAGTGGCCAAGGTGGACATCATCGGGGAGCAGCCCGGGGAGATCCAGGTCAATCTCGACCTCGATGCTCTGAACGCCCTCGGCATAAGCCCGCTTCAGGTGACGGGAGCCATAAGGGCGGCGAACCTCGACATTCCGGCGGGAAGTCTGAAAAACGCCCGGACGCGAACTTCCATACGGCTTGCCGGAAAACTCGGAACTGTGGAGGAACTTCGCTCCCTTGTGCTCGTGACCCTGCCTTCGGGAGCGCAGATACGTCTGGGCGATGTGGCGCAGGTGGCCGAGCTTCCGAAAGAAGTAAGCAAACTCGCCCGCGTGGACGGGGAGGAGGCCATCCTGCTGAATATCTTCAAGCAGGGGGACGCGAACGCCATAAGCCTGAGCGACGACATCTCCCGTCTATCCTCTGAACTGCAGACCGCATATGCCGGAGCGGGACTCGACGTGACGGTCGTGTCCGACACTTCGGATTTCACCAGAGAGTCAGTCAGGAGCGTCTTCACCGACCTTCTTCTGGCGATTCTGCTTGTCACCCTCGTGATGCTCGTATTCCTTAACAATGTGCGCAACGCCCTGATAGTTATGGCGGTAGTGCCCATTTCTCTAATCGGTGCCTTCATCGGGATGCAGCTTTTCGGCTTCACGCTGAACCTTATGTCGCTGCTGGGAATGTCGGTGGTCATCGGCGTACTCGTGGACGATGCCATAGTAGTGATAGA
Source organism: Bulleidia sp. (assembly GCA_963656985.1). Lineage (GTDB taxonomy): Bacteria > Bacteroidota > Bacteroidia > Bacteroidales > UBA932 > Cryptobacteroides. The sequence continues at coordinate 6,360 of CAVKLO010000032.1, forward strand.
GAACGTTTACCGCCATCAGGAGATGGGCAAGACCCCCGTCCGTGCGACGCTCGACGCGATGCGCGAGATCGGGGGCACAGTGGTGAGCGTCACCGTAGTGCTGGTCATAGTATTCCTGCCCATCGCGCTCACGGAAAGCCTCGTCTCCGACATCCTGAGGCAGTTCTGCGGCGTCATAGTCTTCTCCATCCTGCTCAGCCTGCTTGCGGCGCTCACTCTGGTGCCGCTGCTGATGTCGAGATTCTCGACCCTCGGAGCCTCGGCCGCTTCCGGCCTCTGGGGCAAGATGACCGCCGCCTTCGATAGGGGAGTGCGGAGGTTCGCGGATAGCGTGGCGGTTCTCCTGTCCTGGTCGCTCGAGCATAAAAAAACCGTCTGCGCTGCCGTCATTGCGCTCACCGTAGCGGTGTGCGCCCTCTTCCCTCTCGGATACATCGGCTTCGAGTTTATGCCCGACGTGGACCGGAGCGAGTTCTCCGTGCTGCTTGAGATGCCGAAGGACATCTCCATCGAGGAGTCCTCCGCCTTTGTCGCGAGAGCGGAGGATTGGCTGCTTCGGCAGAGGGAAATAACCGGGGTGGTTTCTATGGTCGGAATCACGAACAGCGAAGGCGAGAGCACTCGGGGGAGCGCGTACCTTGCGGAGCTTGGAGTGAAGACCGTGCCTCCGTCTCAGCGCGGGGAATCCGTGAACGCGTACGCGGCGCGGGTCCGTCGCGAGCTGACCGAGTACCTCGTCGACGCCCGGGTGAGGACTTTCCCGGCCTCGCTTCACGGCTCGGCCAATGCCTCCGCGCTCGAGTATGTCATCTGCGGGAGCGTCGCCGACTCCGTGGCGGCATTCGGCGAATACGCTCTCGAAGTGCTGCGCGAGACTCCCGGTACCGTCCAGCAGCAGCTCTCCTCGGGCGGAGGGATGCCGGAAGTGGAGATAATCGCGGACAGAGACAAGATGTCCTCGCTCGGCCTGTCGCCGGAAAGCGTAGCCCAGACGCTTCAGCTCGCCTTCCAGGGGAATACGACCCTGAAGTACGTGCGCGGCGAGTATGAGTACGACATCGACATACGCGCGGCCGCAGCTTTCCGGGATGACATCGACGACCTCGCAGGACTCGTCTTTCTCAATTCCCGAGGCGAGCGCATCGCGCTCGACCAATTCGCCCTCATCTCGGTCGGCACGGGCCCGGCGCGTCTGGAGCGCTATGACAGGAACCCTTCCGTGACGCTCAGTTCCAATGTGGCCGGCATTTCGCCGGGACAGGTTTCGCGGCAGTTCCTATCCTCCGTGCGGGAAAGGGCTGAGCGGACGGGAGTCACCGTCACGGCTGCGGGCAATATGAAGTCGATGGGGGAGTCGATGGGGGTGCTGACCTCGGCCCTTCTGCTGTCTCTGGTGCTTATCTATCTGGCTCTCACCGTATTGTATAATAATTGGGCTGACCCGTTCGCGGTGATGTTCTCCATTCCGTTCTCCATACTCGGGGCTATCCTGGCGCTTGCGCTTTCGGGGACATCCCTGAACATCTACGCGATGCTGGGCATAGTGATGCTCGTGGGACTGGTCGCCAAGAACGCCATTCTGCTCGTGGACTTCGCTTCCGTGCGGCTTGCGGAGGGCGGCGAGCTGCGGGAGGCTCTGCTGGATGCGGTGAGGCTGAGGACCAGGCCTATACTTATGACCGCCCTTTCCACGGTCATAGGTATGATACCCGTCGCGCTCGCCTCCGGCTCAAGCGCGGAGCTTCGCAACGGCATAGGCTGGGTCATCATCGGCGGTATGCTTCTCTCCACCCTGCTGACCCTGATAGTGGTCCCGACAGTGTACAGCCTGCTCCACAGGAAAGAGGGGAAGTGATGAGGGCGGGGAGGAGTGGCGTGCTGAGAAGTTGAGGATGGAACAGTGAACCCTATAAAAAGACTAAACCCGCGTGTTTGATTGCTCAGGGACACACGGGGATTCCATTGCAATGATACGGACTTTTCTTAAATTTGCAAATGATTATTTAAATCTCCCGGCCTGACAGGAGAATATGACTAAAGAACAGGAAATACTCATCGCTGCCGAGGAAGAGTTCTTCCGGAGCGGGTACGATGCCGCCTCCACAGCGGTCATCGCCAAGAATGCCGGGGTCACCCACGCTATGGTGAACTACTATTACCGGTCGAAGGAAAAAATCTTCCTGAAATTGCTCGACAGCAGCGTCGAGCAGCTGCTCGAAAGGATCAAGCCTCTTATGAAGGCGGACGGGGATTTCGTGGAACTCTCCTCGGAAACTGCCCTCGCCCTGTATGACTTTTTCCTTACCAAAAGGAAGCTCCCCTTCCTGCTGCTCGACCTCGCCCGTACCCATCCGGAGTTCCTCAGGCACTACCGGGAAGCGGTGGCGACCGTCTGTGCGGAAAGCATTAGGCGGCACTCCGCCTATCTGCAGGAGCAGATTCAGAACGGAAAGGTCGCCGAGTGCACGGTGAATGACATCTTCGATACGGTCATCTCTCTAGCCCTTAGTCCGTTTCTGAATATGCCTATGCTCGAGAACGTCCTCGGCCTCTCCCCACAGCAGATCGAGGACTACCTCGCCGCCCACCGCGCCGAAATGCCCCGCATCATCCGCTCCCGCTACCTGCGCTGATCCCGGCCCCCGGGGGCGAAAAAAAGAATCTATAGATTTGATGGTGGCGCGTATTGTATGTACAAGATTTTGTACATACCTTTGTGGAAAATAAAAAAAATGACAGTAGCGACCATTTCTGAATTCCGCGCAAATCTCAAGCGCTATGTCGACGAGGTTATAAACAACTCCGGTTCACTGATTATCAACCGCGGAAATACTGCGGCGGTTCTGATTTCTCTGGACGAGTACAATTCCATCAAGGAGACGGAAAGAATCATATCGACCCCGAAACTGTCAAGTATCCTCGATGATGGTCTTGGCGAACTTAAGGAAGGTAAAACCGTGTCCGTGGACATTGACGAGCTATGATACTTGAATTTCTGCCGAGCGCATTGGAGGCGTACAAGGCCCTGAAAGAATCCAGGCCCGAGAACGCGGCGAAGATCAAGGAGGTTCTCCGCGATGCCCTTGAACACCCAGACACCGGAATGGGTGAGCCCACAAGGCTCTCCGGCCAATATCTTGGCGTATGGATGAGGCGGCTTTCAGCCAATGATGAGTTGTACTACTTCTTTGACAGCGCAAGGCTCGTGGTGATTTCATTCACTGAAAAAGATGAGGTAAACAAGGACATCAAGTCGGGAAGTCTGAATCTTGAGTCCTTCTCTGAAGATGAATATGCCTCAGTTATGGCTCTTATGTCCGCCAACAGAGGTTAAGACGATGAGCCTGAAGTGGGGATATTCTGGTATAACAGAGCGAACAACGAGCTGTTCGGAGTCGTGTCTCACAAGGTCAGCGACTACTCCCGAGCCAATGCGTCGGACGGCAGGATAACTTGTTCCGAGATGCACGAAGATGTCTGGAAGAGGGAGTTCAGAAAGCAAAAGTACCACGGAAATGGTGCAGGACTTTTTGTGGGAGCGTATCAGGACAAGCCGAGAGGCCGTGTGTTTTACAACATAAATACGGACACCTACGAGGTGGCTGTCGGCAAGTGGCTGGAGGAGTATCCGCAAGCATACGACTTGATTCTTGAGGAGTTCAATCTTCCGAAAGAGAAAACGTCTGCAAAGTACGCCATTCACTGGGATATAGGAATGTCGTGGCGATGATGCGCCTCGCGTCCTGTATTCGTTCATCCAACCCGCTCTTCCGGCCATTGTCATCTTGTCCATCGGTCGAGTACCCCGGATTCATTGTTCGAAAAAAATGTCACTTGTGATATTATTTTCGATTACGCCTTTGCGTTTCATAAGACTTTTCTGTTGAAGGAGAATTCATTGGAGTTATAGATGGAATCAATGCGTGGAGCACCGCCCGGCCGGACATTATATTGCCCGACCGCAAGATTTCATTTTTTAGGAATCACTATAACCTC
>CAVKLO010000033.1:0-8523 GCA_963656985.1 Bulleidia sp.
GTGCCACCTTCTCCACCAAGAACCGCCGTCTGGAGAACTGGGAAGTCCGACAGTAAAGATTTCCGATGCGATTTCCCTCACTTCCATCAGTTCCATCAACTGATGGAAGTTTTTTACACTCTACCCGCCTCTGGCCGTGGTTGACTCCACTTTCTGGGTGGCTTTGTCTGTCATAGAGACCGTCACTCCGAGATAGGTCAGTCACCCCGTCTGCCCGCACGAGGACAGGACAGTCCGCCGGAGAGGGGGTTATTTGTCTTTCCAGATGGAAGATACGAGGCTTCTGGCCGGGACCCTGACCGTGGCGGTGTAGTTCGCGGCGGCGAAGACTATGGTCTGCGCGTCGCTGGACTTGTTGCAGACGAGCGTTCCGATGGTGCCGTCGGGGTTCCGGAACATCTGAAGCTCCACTCCGGACGGGGCCTTGTAGTTCGAGATGCTCATCGCCCGCGCTCCCGGACGGACCACCGCACTCGCGTGCGCGACATTGTACCAGTGGGTGTTCCGGGTGACGGTGCGGTAGTCCGAGGACTGGATGGTCACTCCGCCCCAGCAGGTCGAGCAGGCTCCGCCGTGAGGGCTGTGAGGCGAATTCTTCTCATCGAGCATCAGGTTCCACAGCGTCACTCCCCTGCCGCCGCGCGAAAGAGTTCCGAGGAATATGGACGAGAAGTCGTTCAGCAGACAGGAGGCGAACTCGTAGTTCCAGGTTCCGATGGAAGCCTCGGTGAAGTAGATGTCCTTGTCCGGGGCGGCGGAGCGGATATTGTCCAGCTCGGAGACGCTGCCCCCGTAGTTATGCCAGGCGGAGCCCGCAGCCCAGCGCGAGGCTTCGGCGTCCTCGTAGATTTTCAGAGGATAACCCTTCTGGTCCGACTTGCCGTCGTAGTTGTAGTTATGGTCGAAGAGCAGAATCTTCACATCCGAAAGTCCCGCCTCCTTCATCGCCGGACCGAGAACCTTTATGAAATCCCTCTGGTCCTGCCAGGGCATATACATAGACATAGAGTTCCCGTGGTTCAGCGGCTCGTTCTGCATCGTGACGGCATAGATGTCGAAGCCTTCGGCACGCATCGCCTGTATCCACTTCACGAAATAGGCCGCATAGTCTCCGTGGCGAGACGGCTTCAGGCGGCCGCTCGTCCAGGAGTCGTAACTTGTCTCCAGCACCGCGCTGTCGAAGCCGGCATAGCCGTACTTGCCTCCCTTCATCCATTTCGGACAGGACCAGGGCGAGCCTATTATCTTCACGTCCGGATTTATGGCGTATATCTCTTTCAGTATGGGGAAGAGGTAGGTCTTGTCCTCGTTCGGGACCGCGAAATTTTCCAGCCCCTCGGCATCGCACCAGGTGTATTCGTCCTTCAGACAGAAGTCGGAAGCGCCGATGCTGACGCGGATAAGGCTCGAACCCACGCCTTCCGTAGGGGAGAAAAGACTTTTCAGGAACTTGCTGCGGTCTTCCGCGGGCATCCGGAGGAGGTTATAGCAGGATGCCGTGGTTATCGCCAGTCCGAATCCGTCCACCTCGGGCGCTGCAGAGTCCGCAGCGAAGACCACCCGGTTCGCACTCGTGTTTCCGCCCTCGGTGAAGTAAGACGAGCGCTGCGAGAATAGCTGCGTGGCATCCGCCGTAGTGACATAAGTGGTGATGTCATACTCGTTTTCTACAGGTGTTTCGTTCGCCTTGCCGTGTCCGCAGGCAAACAGCGAAGCGCAAATCGCGCCCGCGATCAGAAGATGGATTTTCATATTGGTCATCAGTGAGTATCGTGATTACTGAAAATAACTTCATCATCACATTGTGAAAGGCCGGCATAGAACCGGCCTTTCTTCGGTGCCCAAAGCCGGGCTCGAACCGGCACGTCTTTAAGGGACATTGGATTTTGAGTCCAACGCGTCTACCAATTCCGCCATTCGGGCTTACGCTACAGGAACTCCTCCCGCATATCGTCCGCAAAGGTATCCAAAAAACCTCAATAATCAAATTTTTCCACTATCTTCGCACCTTATGCGAGCGGACGGAGAACACCGTCTGAACTCCCTTGCTGAAAGCGAAAAATGATTTGTACAAGCATACAGAATAAGAAGCTCGAAGAGATACTCGGACTGCTCGCCACAGGCGATACGGAAATGGCTGAAATACGTCTCGACCGCTGCCCGGAGCTGAGCTTGGAGGACATCGGGACTCTCTTTTCCGAGACGGACATCCCTCTGGTCGCCACCTGCCGCCGGCAGGAGTGCCCTGAAGCCGAAAGCAGACTCGGAGCGGCCATACGCTCGGGCGCGGCGTTCGTGGATCTGGAAGTCGAGATGCCGCCTGCCGAGGGAAAGCGTCTGCGCCGCCTTGCGAAAGAGTGCGGAACCACGGTCATCCGCTCGTGGCACGACTTCACGCAGACCCCCTCGCTTTTCTTCCTGCACGAGCAGCTCGAACTCTGCCGCAGGTACGGAGCCGACATCATAAAAATCGTCACGACTGCACGGGAGCCGGAGGACTGCGAACGCGTGCAGACGCTCTACGATGAGGTCCCGGAAGGCACGCTCATCGCATTCTGTATGGGCGAAGAGGGCCGCTCCTCCCGTCTGCAGGCCCTCGCCAAGGGCGCACCTTACACCTACGCCGCCCTGTCCGAGGAAGATGCCGTGGCCTCCGGCCAATGGGCCGCCGCCTCGATGCGCGAGGCTCTCTACGGTCCGCGCAAGCCTTACCGCTGCATCGGCATAAGGATTCCCTGCTCGAAGAGCTTCGCCCAGAGAGCCATCATCGCGGCTGCGCTGAGCGAGGGAGTCTCGCATCTGAGCGCATACAGCTCCTGCGCGGACAATGAAGCGGCCCTCAGGGCCGCAAGGGCATTGGGCGCGGAGGTGGAGGAAAGTTCGGCGGGACCCGCAGATAGAGTGCTCACTGTCAGAGGTGCGGCCTCCACCTCCGCGCCCAAGAGACTCTTCACCGGCGAGAGCGGACTGCTCACCCGTCTGATGATTCCTCTTCTCGCCGCTCTGGGCGAGGGGGTCTGCGAGATAGACGGAGAGAAAACTCTTACGAAGCGGCCCCTTTCCGGGGCCAATGACATAATGGCCGCTTTCGGAGTCACCCTGTCGAATCTCGCCGGGCAGCCGGGCCGCGAAATACACGTGCCGCTGCGCATAAACGGCAGGCTCATTCCGGGCCGCGCGGAAATCTCCGGGAAAGGCGGTTCGCAGCTCATCTCCGGGCTGATGATGGCTCTCCCGCTCTGCGCGGGCAGTACCGACCTCTATGTCACGGAGCCGCGGAGCATCCCGTATATGTTCATCACCCAGGACGTTCTGCGCAAATTCGGCATCACGCTCTCCTGCGAGATGGAAGGCGGAGAGGAATTTATGGAGACGAGGGACTGGGCTTACTGCACGGGGATGCATTTCAAGATACGCGGAGGACAGAAATACCGCTCCGCCGACATCGATCTCGAAGGAGACTGGAGCAGCGCGGCCGCACTGCTCGTCGCCGGAGCCGTCTTCGGACGGGCTGAAATCTCCGGTCTGGACACAGGTTCGCTGCAGGCCGACCTCACCATAATGGACATTCTCGTGGAGGCCGGGGCCTCCGTCTCGAGGATCGATACCGACTTTACGGACGGCGTGGGTTCCGCCGCCGCAGCCGCCGGAGTAGCTCCGAGCCGGGGAATGGTCTGCGTGGTCAAGGCTCCCCTGTGCGCCTTCGACGTGGACCTGAACCACGCCCCCGACCTCTTCCCGGTCGCGGCCGTGCTCGCCTGCTTCTGCGCCGGGCGCAGCCGCCTGAGCGGGACGGGCCGACTCGCCGGAAAGGAGAGCGACCGCGCCGCAGCCATAAAGGAAATGCTGGAGCAGCTGGGAGTCGCCGTCTCGATAGAGGGTGATGATATGTATATAGACGGGCAGGCCTACAGCACCAGACTCCTGAGGGGGACGCTGCTGCACGGCGGCAGATTCACCTCGCATCACGACCACAGGATGGTTATGGCCCTGCGGGTGGCCGGACTCGGCGCGGACAGCCCTATAGAGATAGACGATGCGGAGTGCGTCGCCAAGTCCTTCCCGGACTTCGAGAAAGCCTTCCGCGCCAGATTTGGTGAAGAATTCTGAGGATTACTAAATTTGCGTTATGAACACATTCGGGAGAAAATTCAGGATTGAGATATTCGGAGAGTCCCACGGCGAAGCCATCGGCTGCGTCCTGGACGGCGTGCCGGCAGGCATCCCCCTGAGCGCGGGGGACTTCGCCCGGGACATCGCCCGCCGCTCCCCGGGAACGCGCGGAGCCGGGGCAAGAGGCGAGACTGCCCTTCCGGACGCTACGACGCCGCGCCGCGAGGCCGACATTCCCGAAATCCTGAGCGGAGTCTATGAGGGATGCACGAGCGGAGCGCCGCTCACCATAATCTTCCGCAACTCGAACACGCGCAGCGCAGACTATGCGCAGTTTCGCGATATTCCGAGGCCGGGCCACGCCGACTATGTGGCGGGCGTCAAATGGAAAGGCTTCAACGACCCGCGCGGCGGCGGTCACTTCTCCGGCCGCATCACCCTCCCGCTCGTAGCCGCCGGAACGGTGGCGAAGAAAGCCCTCGCACATCTGTGTACACGCGGTATTGAGGCAAGTGAAGCATCGGGCCTTGCGGCTGGTTCCGCTCAGAGCTGCGCGTCCGGCGCCGCGCCGCAAATCCGCGCCGAAGTCATCGCCCTCGGCGGCATCTCTGACAGGAGTGCCTGGCCCTCGCTGCTTGAGGATGTCCGCAGGGCGGGCGATTCCCTCGGCGGAGTGGTCGAATGTACCGTGGACGGGCTTCCGGCAGGTCTCGGAGAGCCGTTTTTCGACTCGGTGGAGTCGGTAATCTCCCACGGCATCTTCTCCATCCCCGGAGTGAGGGGCATAGAATTCGGAGACGGCTTCCGGGCAGCCGCTATGAAAGGAAGCGAACATAACGATCCTTTCGGAGAGGACGGGAAGCCGGCGAAAAACGGAGCGGGAGGCATCAACGGGGGCATCAGCAACGGCTCGCAGCTCGTTTTCCGCGTAGCCTTCAAGCCTACAAGCAGCATCGCACGGGCGCAGGAAAGCTGGAATTTCACCGAAGGCCGGATGGATACTCTGCAAGTGAAGGGAAGGCACGATGCGTGCTTCGCCCTCAGAACTCCCGTCATAGTGGAGGCTGTGACTGCGGCAGCCCTGCTGGACCTCCGTCTCGAAGCAGTCTGACTTTTACATTTCGTATGAAAGAACAGGACATCATAAAGGATTTCACTTCACAGGAATACAAGGAAGGGTTCGTGACCGACGTGGCTCAGGAATTTATCCCGAAAGGCCTGAATGAAGACATCATCCGCACCATATCCCGCATAAAGAACGAACCGGACTGGCTTCTGGATTTCCGTCTGGACGCTTTCCGCAAATGGCAGAAGATGGAGCAGCCGCACTGGGCCCATCTGGACCTGCCGGAAATAGATTTCCAGAACATCATCTACTATGCCGCCCCGAAAAAGGATTCGGAAAGGCCCTCGGAGATAGACCCGGCCCTTATGGAGACCTTCGACAAGCTGGGCATTCCGCTCCACGAGAGGGAAGTCCTCGCCGGAGTCAAATCCTCCGTCGCCGTGGACGCCGTCTTCGACTCCGTTTCAGTGAAGACCACATTCCGCGCCACGCTCGCGGAGAAAGGCATCATCTTCTGTTCCTTCTCCGAGGCGGTACAGGAGCATCCCGACCTGGTGCGCAAGTACCTCGCCTCGGTGGTTCCCGCCGGCGACAACTACTACGCCGCTCTGAACTCGGCAGTCTTTTCGGACGGTTCCTTCTGCTATATTCCGAAGGGCGTGAAATGTCCGATGGACCTTTCCAGCTACTTCAGAATCAACGCTCTGGGTACGGGGCAGTTCGAACGCACTCTCATCGTCGCCGACGAGGGTTCGCAGCTCAGCTATATGGAAGGCTGCACGGCCCCTATGCGCGACGAGAACCAGCTCCACGCCGCAGTCGTGGAAATCATAGTGGAGAAAGACGCGGACGTGAAATACAGCACGGTCCAGAACTGGTATCCCGGCGATGCGCAGGGACGCGGCGGTATCCTGAACCTCGTCACCAAGCGCGGCATCTGCCGTGGCAGCGGGGCGCATCTGAGCTGGACCCAGGTCGAGACAGGCTCCGCCATCACCTGGAAATACCCGTCCACCGTACTCCAGGGGGACAATTCCTCTTCGGAATTCTATTCCGTAGCCGTCACCAATAATTACCAGCAGGCGGACACGGGCACCAAGATGATACACCTCGGGCGCAATACCCGCAGCCGCATCGTCTCCAAGGGCATCAGCGCCGGAAACAGCCAGAACAGCTACCGGGGTCTCGTGCGCATCGCCCCCGGCGCACAGAACGCCAGGAATTACTCCCAGTGCGACTCCCTTCTCATCGGGAACCGCTGCGGAGCGCATACCTTCCCGCTCATCCGCAGCGCCAACCCTTCGGCCATAGTGGAGCACGAGGCAACGACCTCGAAAATCAGTGCCGACCAGCTCTTCTACTGCGGACAGAGGGGCATTTCACAGGAAGACGCCGTGGGCCTCATTGTGGGCGGCTACGCCCGCGAAGTCCTCTCGCGCCTTCCGATGGAGTTCGCGGTGGAGGCGCAGAAACTCCTTTCCGTTTCACTTGAAGGCTCCGTAGGATGATGAACTGGCTCGATCTCATAAGCTCCGTACTCGGATTGGCCTGCGTATTTCTCGCAGGCCGCAACAGCAAATACAATTTCTGGGTGGGCTATCTCTACTCGGCCGCGCTCTTCGCGCTCTTCTGGCAGAAAAGTCTCGTCGCGATGCTGATGCTGCAGCCCATCTCTCTGGGCATCAATATCCTCGGGCACTACCGCTGGACGCATCCGCACGAGAACGAGCAGAGTGCGCAGAACGCCAAGTCTCTGAAAGTCACGAAGCTGAGCAGTGCCGAGAGGCTCATCGCCTGCGCCTCGGTGCTTCTGGCCGCCCTGGCCTGGGGATGGCTGCTGCGCCGCCTTTTCCCTGCGGACCCGGTTCCGTATCTGGACTCCTGCGTCACCGTTCTCATCCTGGTCGCGCAGTTCCTGAGCGCGCAGAAGAAATGGGACTGCTGGGTGGCCTGGATTCTGGTGAACATCACGCAGCTCATCCTGCACATTTCCGTGGGCAATATCTTTATGCCTATAGTCAGCGGACTCTACCTCGTGAATGCGGTGGCGTCTCTGGCCGGATGGTCGAAACTATATAAGAAAAACGCTTGAGTATGAATGACATATTGTTGGACATAAAAAACCTGCACGCCTCCATAGGAGAGCGTGAAATCCTTCGCGGGGTGGACCTGCAGATAGGCCGCGGGGAGACTCACGCCGTGATGGGTCCGAACGGCGCGGGGAAATCCACCCTCAGCGCCGTGCTCGCCGGCAAGCCCGACTACAGGGTGACTGAGGGCAGCGTGACTTTCTGCGGACGCGACCTGCTCGCGATGAAGCCGGAAGAGCGTGCCTGGGCGGGCATCTTCCTCTCCTTCCAGTACCCTGTCGAAATTCCCGGCGTGAGCATCACGAACTTTATGAAGGCCGCCGTGAACGCCAAACGCGCCGCACTGGGCCTCGAAGCCCTTTCCGCCTCGGAGTTTCTGAAGATGATGAAAAAGAAGATGGCACTCGTGCAGATGAAGGGCGAATTCGCCAAGCGCGAGGTGAACGTGGGATTCTCGGGCGGCGAGAAAAAGCGCAACGAAGTCTTCCAGATGGCGATGCTCGAACCGGTCCTGAGCATACTCGACGAGACCGACAGCGGTCTGGACGTGGACGCGCTGCGCATAGTGGCGGACGGCGTGAACACTCTCCGCACTCCGCAGACCTCGGCCATCATCATCACTCATTATCAGAGACTTCTGGAGTACATAAAGCCTTCCGTAGTGCACGTTCTGAAGAACGGGCGCATCGTCTGCACCGCCGGTCCCGAGCTCGTGGACCGCATAGAACAGTCCGGCTATGATGAGTTCTAAAGACTGTGGACATTACATCGAGCGACCGGTTCCAAAGGACTCGCTGAGAATCTCCGCCGGACCGGAACACAGCGTGGTGAAGCTCATAAGCGGAAACGAACGTTTCGCTTTCGCACTGGAAGAGAGGTCGCAGCTCTCGCTCTGCATCGTGATTCTGCCGGGCGCGGACGCGGGCGCGGACATCATCGTGGATATGCTCGGAGAGTATGCCGAGGCGAGACTCTCCGGCGTTTACGTCTGCCGGGGCCGGCAGAAGGTCGAGCTGCGCGTGCAGGTGAACCATCGCGCGGCCCGCTGCACTTCGCGCCAGCTTTTCAAGGGCGTGGCCGCCGAGGCGTCCAATACTCTTTTCTCCGGCCGCATCACCGTCGCTCCGGGAGCCGACCTTACGGAAGCCTTCCAGGAGAACCATAATCTGCTGCTTTCGGATACGGCACGTGCGGAAACACGTCCGCAGCTGGAAATCTATACCGACGACGTGGCCTGTTCGCACGGGGCCACGC
>CAVKLO010000033.1:8533-10331 GCA_963656985.1 Bulleidia sp.
ACAGTTCTATATGCGTTCCAGAGGCATCCCGGAAGAAGAGGCAAAAGTCCTGCAGATGGTTTCATTCCTCGCTCCGGCGCTCAGTTTCGGCTTCAGAGCGCCTTCGGCGGAAATTTACGGGGCCGTGGAGGCGGCGGTCAGAGCCTTATGATAACCTGCCCGAACGTCAAGGTCAATCTCGGTCTGAGCGTTCTGAGAAAACGTCCGGACGGCTATCACGACATAGAGACCCTCTTCGTGCCCTGTATGGACAGGAGGGACTCTCTGGAGATCATCCCCTCCGACAGCTATTCCGAGACGGCGGCCTCGCTCTTCTCCAGATTCGGGGCGTTCCGGTCTGTCTCCGGCCATCCCACCATAGCCCAGGGGATTACAGAGGACGGACGTGTGATGGTGACCATCGGACGTGGGGAGGGTGTCCACTGGAACCCGCTCGAAGACCTCAGCGTGAAGGCGTATCAGATTCTTGCGGAGGACTTCGACCTGCCTTCCGTGAAGATATTTCTCGAAAAGCGCTCGCCGGTAGGAGCGGGATTGGGCGGAGGCAGCGCCGACGCCGCCTTCGCTCTGAAAATGCTCTCGGAGATGTTCTCGCTGGGGCTGGACGAGACTGCTCTGGCGCAGTACGCCGCCCGTCTGGGCAGCGACTGTCCGTTCTTCATCTATAACCGTCCGATGTTCGGGCAGGGACGCGGGGAGCTTCTGTCCGAGTACGAGCTTCCGCGAGGAGACCTGCGCATCCGGCTTTTCATCCCCGACGGCATATTCGTGAGTACGCGGGAAGCCTATACCGGGATAGTGCCGCGCGAGCGCCGCGAGGGAGAACTGCCCGCATTGAGGGATGTTCTGCGGCTGCCCGTGGAGGAGTGGCGCGAAAAGCTCGTGAACGATTTCGAGGAGACGGTCTTCGCCGCCCATCCCGAACTCGCGGAGCTGAAGGCTTCCATCTATGAACGCGGCGCCGTCTATGCCGCGATGTCCGGCAGCGGCTCCGCCCTGTTCGGGGTTTTCAGAGAGAGTTGATAACAATCTGAAAATCCCAAGTATGTCGAAAAGGGTTCGCTTGGCCCTGATCGGGGTCGCGTAGACATCCTTAGTATTATGCTCATCTTCTCATTCCTCAAAAATAATTTTGGCCGTTATTGAGAAATTTTACCTATCTTTGTGTGCTTAGCTAGCCCAGTATTCCGTTTTTTGGATAAAATTCCTCGGAATTTTGCTCTGGGAAATGGCTGTAGGGTTGGGTGGGCACTGTACATACGAAGACGTTACTTGACGTTAATCTTCTGTCATCAAACTTCGCAAACTTGAATAACCAGAAGAGGAAACGGCAACGGGAGCGTCCACACGTGATGACGATAGTGTCACCTCGCCTTGGCGTGGAGCATCCTATATCATCCTTGACGTGGGCTAGCTACGTTGCTTATCCTTCTGGTAGGCAGCGAAGGCCTGATGACGGGGTGAGCAAGAGTATAACTCCCACGTCTTTTTTATAACCGCTTTGCCAGGGAGGGGCAAAGTTCAAAATTCTTAACTATGCAAAAAATGGAATTTGCCCAAATGGTAGTAATTTCTGGTGGTACTTGGCAGGAAGCTGTCAGCTGTATCGGTGGTGCAGCAGGTTGGATTGGTTCAATCGCTGCAATGGCATTAATTACTGCAGCGACCCCCATAGGAGCTGTAGCAGTAGCTCTAATCAGCTTTGAGGCTAATGGAGTCTTAACTGGTATTGCTTGTGGCAAATGGGCTCAAACTAATAATTAGCTCATGAACAAACATAAGCTCTTTGCAAGTGTAC